>DCGC01000032.1:0-15946 GCA_002315165.1 Candidatus Saccharibacteria bacterium UBA1788
TTTTGATTTCATTGGCGGCAATACGGACTTGGTCTTCGTTGTTCGATTCGCCAAACGAAATACGAATTGAACCATCAATTTCGGAATCTGATAGACCGATAGCTTTAAGGACGTGAGATTTTTTACCTTTTGATGCGGCGCATGCGGCTCCGGTCGAAACATAAATTTCTTTTTCTTCGAGTTTATAAATTAACCTTTCAGCATCCAAGCCCGGAAAAGAAAGTGAGACAAAATTCGTAAGCGAATGATTTTTATTACCGAGAAAAATAGGTTCTACTGTGGATGTTTTTAATTCTTCACAAAAAATTTTGGAGAGGTTTTGATATTTTTTACGATTACTAGTAAGGTGCTTTTTTGCTTCTTCAAGAGCTGTAGCGAACCCAACAACTAGTGGAACATTTTCCGTGCCAGAACGTAAGCCATTTTCCTGGCCACCACCAAAAGCGATAGGTTTTAATTTTACGCCATGAGCAACATAGAGCGCTCCGACACCTTTTGGGCCATAGACTTTCGCCGAATTGAGCGTTAACAAATCTACACCAAGACGAGCAACATTAATATCAATTAAATTTAGCGCCTGAGAGGCATCTGAGTGGAGATATAGTGGAGTGGTAATTCCCTCTTTAATACGAAGATATTTTTCACGACGAATAAGTTCAGAAATTTCAGCGATAGGTTGAATCGTTCCAAGCTCATTATTTGCAAGAGAAATAGATACTAGTTCTATTTCGTGAGTGAGCTTCTTCTGAAAATCATTAAGGTCGATAAGGCCAGTTCTGTCGACGCGAATAAAATCATAGTCAAGCTGCTTAGCATTCTCTAGGACGGCGGCGTGCTCGGTTTCGAGGACTAAACATTTTTTTGATGCAGCGGTAAAAGCAAGTTTGATAGATTCGGTTGCACCCGAAGTAATAACAATATCTGGATTTTTAGCGCCGATAACATGTGCTATTTTGGATTTTGCTTCTTCGTAAATAGCCTTAACGTGCTTAGCTGGGAGATAAGCCGCCGAAGGGTTAAAAAAGAGTTCCGAAAAATACGGAAGCATAGCTTTTTTGGCTTTTTCGCTAACCGGCGTAGCAGCTGCATGATCAAGATAAATCATAACTACTATTATAACATAATTTCTTGAAAACGCCAACGTTGTTTAGCTTCTGGATACTTATCATGGTCAACTTCGCTAGCGAACATAGATAACGGTCTAGCCCAACGTTCATGTTCGCCATATAGAGCTTGGTAAATTACTATTTTATTGTTTTTATCTTCACTGTCATTTACAATATCGACGACGATATATTTGTTGCCTTTAAAATGTTGGTAGACGTGACCTATTTTAATGCTTCTCATAGATTTTTTCTTTGACTAATTTTAGGTAGATATGTAGAGCTTTGCGAAAATTCTCTAGCTCGTCACCCTTAATTTTAACATATTTTCCACCAAGCGGTTTTTTATAGACGCCGTCTTGCCTGACTTCGTAACGTATCGTGGTTTCCTTTTTTGCTTCTAGTTCATACCAACTTTCATGAAAAATCCAGACGTTCTTTTTGTGTTCAAAAAATTCACGTTGGTGGCCAGCTGGAATTGGACCAAAAATAGTACGGCCAACTTCGGATTCTGCGTTGATGATTTTTGCAGCCTTGGAAGGCTCATTTTTTTTGTTGATTTTTTGACTTAGGAGAGTTTTGAGCGACATAATTCAATTTCTTCGGCAATCGCATTTAGTTCATCAAAAAGACTTTGCTGATCGATTGCCAGTTGTGCTGGTTCGTAATTTTTGGTGGGAATTTTAAATATTGAAAGCGTTTCGGACATTTTTAGTAGTTTGTTCGGCTATTTCTTCGAACGAAACTCCCAATTTAACAGATAACCATTGAGCAATATCTTTAATATATGCTGGTTCGTTTATTTTACCACGTTTTCCAGCTGGAGTCAAGAAAGGGGCGTCTGTTTCTAGAAGAATGCGGTCGAGCGGGGGAGTCGGCAAGGTAGCATAAGTAGCTAGTCCATTAACTCCAATATAAAAGTCGGTTTGTTCGAGAATCTTTTTGAGATTTTTCTTGTTATCGGTAAAGGAGTGGACTACGCCTCTTATTTCTGGGAAATTTTGGACAACAGCAAAGAAGTCATCGAAAGCATTGCGGACGTGAAAAGAAACTGGAAGACTATGGTCACGAGCAAGCTGCAGCATTTCTTCAAAAAGTCTAATTTGGCGCGCACGATTATAGTTTTCACTATGATAATCTAAACCAACTTCCCCGATAGCTACCAATTTATCGTCGGATACAAAATCGATTGTAAGGTTTGTCTCTTCCGGATGAATCCCATAGGTCCAAAAAATATTATCGTAGCGGCGAGAAAAATCTTGAGCAGCGAGCGAATCTTTATGGTCGGTGCCAATACAAACAATTTTCTCTATACCATTATTTTTAGCATTTTCGACCATTTGTTTGGCTTGGTCATCGGAAAAAAATTGACGATCGTGAAGGTGGCAGTGAGAATCAATCAGCATGATACATATTATAACATAAGAAAAAGCGCCCCCGTAGGGGCGCTTGTGTTAGAAGAATGTTTTGAAGGATGAGGAAAAGTTTTCTCTTCTTTCGTTGATTTCGTCTTCACCTTCGACTAAGCGCCAAAGTTCCGTTCTCCAATGGTCAGGCTTATAGGCAATCACGATATATGACATCGCATCCATTTCGGTGATGACGTCAAAAACTTTTTTGCCTTCGTATTGGATGGTGAGAAAATAATCAGAACACTTAATGTTAGCATCAGTGGCGTCTGCGGTAATTTCGAATACATCGTCTTTGTATTGGTATTGATGTTCCGATTTTTCGCCTTTCTCTCCATATGCCAAGATTAAACCAGCTTGGATGACTCTAGCAATACTACCAGCTTCCTCAATTGTAAAATCTGCGATATAGATACCGTCTCCATATCTTCTATAAATGTTGCTCGCCATAAGCAAGCACCCCCTCTAAAAAATAGTCTAGCCGAACAGACTAGCCATTTCTAATTATATCACACATTTTAGTATAAGTCAAGGAAACGGCCCTTCCGAGAAGGGCCTAGCTGGTTGGGTGGGCCGAGCCCTGATTGTTTTTGCTGATAGAATCAGTTGCTTCTGCCGACTGCTGAGACTTCCGTTTTTCTTCTTCAATCTCGGTTCTTCTAGCAATCTCAATCATATCAAGTTCGGCATGGCTCATAGCTAAATACGGATCTCTCATCAGATAATCCCTCCCATCATAAAATACATAGTCCGTTTGCGACTACTGTGTTTAGAGTATTACAATAGTCACAAAAATTCAAGCTAGTTGCGGCTTTCGCGTTTGCGTTTGATTGGGTCTAGTTGGCGTTTGCGCAAACGAAGGGTCTTTGGAGTGACTTCGAGAAGCTCATCGTCAAGCAAGAAATCGAGACATTGCTCAAGGGAGAGCTGCGTGTGTGGCGTGAGCTGAATCGCTCCATCCGAAGCATGCGTGCGCATGTTGGTTAGTTGTTTTTCTTTGCAGATATTAATATCTAAATCATCTTTTTTATTGCTAAGTCCTACAATCATGCCTTGATAAACTGGAACTTGTGGCGGGATATAAAGAGTGCCGCGAGGTTGAGCTGCATCAAGGGCGTAAGCGGTAGAGACTCCAGATTCAAAGGCGATTAACGCGCCGTTGCGTTCTGGGCGGTATTTAGAATCGGCCGGACGATAACCGCAAGGAATAGACGACATGATAACCGTTCCTTTTGTTGCGGTTAAAAGATTATTGCGAAGGCCAATCAAAGCTGCCGTCGTAATTTCATAAGTAAAACGAGTTGCTCCAGTAGAGGTTAGTTCTTGCGTTTTAAGCTCGGCTTTGCGAATCCCGAGTTCTTGAGAAACGGCGCCGACAAATTCTGGCTCAACTTCGATAGTAAGATTTTCTACCGGTTCATGCTTTATGCCATCAATTTCTTTATAGACAACTTCTGGGCGGCCAGCTTCAAGCTCGTAGCCTTCCCTGCGCATAGTTTCAATTAGAACTGATAAATGGAGTTCGCCACGACCGGATACTTTGTAGCCCAATCCAGCTGGAACGATTTTAAGAGCGATATTGGTCTCTAGTTCGCGATTGAGGCGTTCGGCGATTTGGCGAGACGTGGTAAAGTCTCCTTCTTTGCCTTTGAGCGGGGAGGTGTTTGGCCCGATATAAATCGAAAGTGTTGGCGGTTCAAGCTCGATAGTTGGAAGGGCTTCAGGATTGTCGCCAGTAGCGATAGTGTCTCCAATGTTCGCTGCGCCAACACCGGTCAAGGCAACAATATCGCCGGCCGAAGCCTCCATAACTTCTTCTTTGCCTAATCCACGATAGGAAAAGATTTGGTCAATTTTTGAAGAAACCGAAGATTCTGGTTTGAGGATTTTGACGGTTGAACCTTTTTTAAGCCTACCGCGATGGATTTTACCAATAGCATATTTGCCAAGATAATTATCGGCAGCTAGGGCAGCAACGAGAATTTGGGCTCCTTTGCCTTCATTGTCGTCAATTTTTGGAGATGGAATATCATTAATGATGGATTCAAAAATCACATGGAGGTCATTATCGAGGTCGGTGGTTTTGCCTGCTTTGCCTTCGCGAGCGATAGCATAATAGATTGGGTAGTTAAGTTGGGACTCGTCGGTTGCGAGTTCTAGGAAAAGACTTTCAATTTCGTCTTTGACTTCGTTAATACGAGCGGCTGGTTTATCGATTTTATTAATGATAACTACTGGGCGAAGCTTTAAATCGAGAGCTTTGCGCAAAACGAATTTCGTCTGAGGCATTGGCCCTTCTTGGGCATCGACAATTAAAAGTACGCCGTCGGCCATATTCAGAGTACGCTCAACTTCACCAGAGAAATCGGCATGCCCAGGAGTGTCTATGATATTAATCTTATAGTCATTATAGAAAACTGCTGTTTGTTTTGCGGTGATAGTAATGCCACGCTCGTGTTCTTGGTCCATAGAGTCCATGATTAAGGTTTGTGACATCTCAGCCTGATTGCTGCGGAAAGTATTTGACTGCTTCAAAAGCCCATCGACGAGGGTCGTTTTACCATGGTCGACGTGAGCAATAATAGCAACGTTGCGGATTTTTTCTGGATTCATATCAGTATATTATACCACTTTAATCTAAAAAAGTCTATAATGCTTAGTTTATATATTCACTTTTTTAGAAAACTGTGCTATACTAAGAAAGCCTCGGACGGTTAGCTCAGTTGGCTAGAGCGCGTCTTTGACGTAGACGAGGTCATAGGTTCGAATCCTATATCGTCCACCATTAACAATTTGGGTCGGTAGCTCAGTTGGTTAGAGCACGGGCCTTTTAAGCCCGGTGTCGAGAGTTCGAGCCTCTCCCGACTCACCAAAAATCCTCCGTTCGCGGAGGCTTTTTGTTGGTAATAAAAAAACGGACACTCTCGCAGTTTTATGAGTGTCCGTTTTGTCTGGATTAGCGACGTCGACGATTTTTTTTCTGTTCTTTTTTGTGGACTAAGAAGTAGACCGAAATAGCGATTGTTAAGAGAAATGCCACCATCAAAGTGATTAAGTAATCTGATTTTGCAATGCTAATAGCACGAGTGAAAAGGCCTGTTTTTGGAACGTCTGGAGAAGGTAGTGGCGTATAGTTCAAATTAAGATAGGCGTAAGTATCAGCTTCATCTTCTTGGGGATTAGAGCCAGCGAAATAGCCAGCCACTGCGACAGTATAGGTTCCAGCGGTAGCGCCAAAACTCTCAAATGGAAGCGTAAAATCTTTAGAGCCGCTATTACCGGCATCTTCGATAGTGTATTCTATTGGCTCGTCGAATAATTCCCTTCCGTTTTCGTCAAGAACATAAATATAAAAGCTACTAAAACTACTGCTATATCGGACATTAACGATAGGATCGTTATTGTTAGCAATACCAGCATTATCAACGGCTAGGCTAGAAAATGAAAATTCGATAGTGTCTTCGTAATAGGCTCCGCCGCCAATACCAGTAGCAACTAAAATATAATCGCCATAGCCATGGATTACGTCTAGATCGATAGCAGGCAGCGTAGCGATGCCAGAGGCGATATTATAGATAGGGTCGCGGTTTTCTGGATAAAAACTGCTTAGGTTGTAGGTAGTCCAGACGTCCCCAACTTGATATTTAAGGGCGAAGTCGACGCGGCTGACGTTCTCATAACTAAATGAGATAGCCATTGATGGATTAATAGTGGTACTGTCGTTCTCTGGTGAAAGAATATGGACGGCTGGTTGTTCATCGTAAACGATTACTCTAATAGTCTGGGTAATACTTGAAGAAGTAGCATCGACAGATGGAGACGGAATAACCGACGCCACTAAAGTCATAACAACAACAAAGATTAAACCTAGTGCTCCTAAAATTTTCTTTCGGTTTTTTTTCATTGTTATGCTCGCTTTTTGTTTTGATTTTTGTTTTTCAAGAGGCTGCTGACTAAATGACTAGACGAGCGCGGCGCTCTTTGCGTTTTCTGATTAGGATTATAATCCATATAACCATAAACGTCAAGAGCAAAATAAAAACAATCATCATGACAACTGGGAGAATAATTACTATATGGGTAGTTTCTCGAACGTTGCCGCCGGCGTTGGCTAGATAGTGAATCTTAAAGATGCCGAATAGAGGAGAATTTTCCCAAGTGGAAGAGAATTTGCGTTCGGTCTCCGGAAACATAGTGAAGGTTTCTGCTTTTTCGTAGACTTTATTGCCAAAAATTGTTTCGATTTCAAAAGTATAGGCGGAAAGGATATCGATATTACCGCTGTTTTTGACTTTTGCGGATGCGAAAACTTCGGACGTCGTGAATAGTCCCGTAGTGTGAAAGTCTATAACTTCGCCGAAATTAGTAGTATCGCCAATGCCGTGCCCTAACACAACATGGGCAACGCGAGAAACCGTGCGAATACTAGTTCCGGTCAAAACGTCATTGTTGATGGTTTCTGAAAAAATAACACATTGTTGGCTTCCGCTAGGAATATTTTCCGGGACGGTGATTCGATAGTCAACGGTTGTTTTTGAACCAGGTTGCACGGAATAGATTGCTTCTTCAACGTAATCGCCGTTCTGATCTTTGAAAGTAATCCAGCGAGCGATTTGGTTATAGGTGGTGTCTGAGTCGAAATCAGGGTCGTAATTTTCGCCAGCAATATTGTATGGTGCGGTATATACTTTAAAAGAAAAAGGCTTCGTGCCAGTGTTCTCGATATCGAAAGAATAATTTTGGACGTCGCTAGCTTTAATAGTGAAATAATTGCTCACAGGCGTAAGCTTTATACTTGCGGTTGAATCGTCATCGGCGAAGGCTGGACAACTAATAACAAAGCCAAGTAGTAAGCAAGCGATTACGGCAAAAAAACGTTTTTTCATAAACCTCCTAATGTTGACTGTTTTTATTGTACTATATTAAATCGAAAATTTCGAGGAGCGCCTACGACGTTTTTGGCTGTTTTTTGATAGTACTGTTAGTTTTAAGACGAGCATGACGACGGCGACAATAACAACAAGAATTAGCCATAGAGGACAAACTATAACGACTTTTTCGAGATTTTGTGTTTCGTTGAGATATTCACTTGTTAGGCTAACTCGAAAAATCCCTAGACGCGGAGAATCGTTCCAAGTTGTTACGACTTTGCGAGTTGTCTCGGGAAGAACTGTCGATTCGGCTGGGTTGTTTTTGTTAGTATAAACTTCTTTACCAGAGAAGAACGAGTAGACGGAGATGGTAGATTTCAATACATTATCGATATTGCCAACATTGTTAGCGATTGTAGTGGCCGAAATAGGTGGATTAAAAGTAAAGCCGGTAATAGTATTGTCGGTAATTTCGCCAGAACGATTAATTTCGCCGTCGACGTGCGCGTAAATAATTTCGTTGACGCTACCACTAATATTAATACCACTGCCGCTAATATTATCGTCGCTATCGATAGCAGCGCTAATCATCGCATATTGGCCACCCCCGTGAGCCCGGTAAGGAACGTTAATCGTATAATAAACTTCGACAGCATCGCCAACGGCAAGGCGTCCACTAGATGGCGAAACCGTAATCCAATCGGTAATTTCGGTAAAACTGTTCTCGACACTATCAACGGCATCGTAAGTATAATCGGTGACTTGGTATGGAACGACTTTGATCGAAAAATTATAATCTTCTTCGCCGGTGTTTTTGATTTTTAACTTACCGGTATATGTCTCGCCTGGCTTAAGTTCAACGTTTTCTTTCACTGGGGAGACGGAAATTGTGCGAGTTCCAGCGCAAGCTGGCTCTAAAAGGCAGAGATTCATGAGTGCAAAAACCAAAGCTCCCAAGCAGAAATAAAAGTTACGCAGTTTTTTCATGAACCTCCTTTTGTTTGTTTAAATATAGCATAACCACGACAAAAAAACAACCGCCGTGGCGGTTGTTTTTAACCTTATTCGGATTAGCTAGCAGCAATAACGCTGTATTGGAGGGTGGCAGTATAGCTACCGACAGCTTGGTGGGAGCCAGTTGCTACACTGTAATAAACATCGGTGGTTTCGTTAGTGACTGCGCCATGGCTCGTACCGGTGTCTTTGATGGTCGCAGCAGTGCCGCTAACACCATAGTAGCTAGTGCCAACCTTTAGACCCCATCCGGCAGTACCGGCAACAGGAGCGGCTGGAGAAGAAGTGCTGATTGATGGAATAGAGTTCGAACCATTTACGAGAGAGCCTGGGGTGCCAGTAGTTGCGGTGTCTTTAACTTGGATTTGGTATCCAGAAGTGTTAGTAGTGACAGAAAGAGTACTCTTAGAAGCTTCGTCTAAGTCGTTGACGTCCATATTAATAGCGACAGCTGTGGAGTCAATAGAAAGCTCGAGCTGAGAAGCAACATTGACGGTAACCGTCGTGTTTTGACTTGACGCAGCATGAGTAGCCATCGGCAATGCAGTAACGCCAAGGCCAGCAACAACGCCGAGAGCTACAATGATATTTTTTGTCTTGACCATGTTTTTCCTTTTTGTTGTTTATTTTTATTTTGTCTTTACAGACCTTTATACTATATATAATAAGCTAAAGCTTAAATAAAATCAAGTACTTTTTTATTAATTTGCTTGGAATTCAGAATGTCCGCTCATAGCACGTTTTGCTAATTTGCGCCGTATATAGATACGGTAAATTATACATAAGATACAAAAACTAAAGAAGGCAATTAGAGCCAAGAAGAACCACGTTGGACAAACAAAAACAAACTTTTCATTAACCGAGACTTCTTCGCCGATGCTGACGGTTTGGCGTACTTTATATATGCCTAGCGCCGGTGATTCTTCCCATTTTAGTTCTGAATATAATTGAGTGTTCGGGATGACACGATCTACTTTTGGTTTTTCTTCATTAGTGTAAACTTCTTCATCAGAAAAAAGCGGGTAAACTTGGATAACATACGTAGCGGAGATATGAACATTTCCAATATTCTTGACGACTGAGGACACCAAGATAGGAGAATCAAAAATAAAGTTAGCTATATGATTTTGGAGGACTAGACCATCAGTATGCGTTTCGCCTGCAACGGACGCAAAAAGAAGCGAGGCGACTCTAGAGCTCGCAGCGATGGCGACAGTTTTAGAAGCTGCGTTTTGCTCTGGGTTAATAATTTTCACCATAAAGGCGGCATATTGTCCGCCAGCCGGAGCATTGCTCGGGACATCAATACGATAAGGAATATTCTCGCTCTCCCCTGGCTCTAGCATGCCGGAGGTTTTCAGTATTGTGACCCACTTGACGATTTGATTAAAATCTTGCTCGGTGTCAAAATCGGCATCATACTGCTCGTTTGTGACGGAATATGGCGTAATTTCTATTTCGTAGCTGAGATTCGAGAGAGATTTGGTCGGATTTACGACTTTGAATTCGGCAGAGTAGGACTGACCGGGCTCGACGGCGATTTCTTGAACGGAAGGAGAGATGCCGAGCGAGGAAACAACTTTTTCTTCGCCAGCAATGACGTAGTTAGGGGCTAAAGAAAATAGGAAACAAAAAATAATGCCCAAAATAGGTTTAGAGATAGGCTTAGTATTCATCTAGGTGTTTGGAGATAAAGTATAAGTAATTGATCCTGTATAGGTATCCGCAGCTTGCGTTGAGGCGATACCAATACCGTAAGTGACTGAGACATTGCGTCTATCGCCATATGCTCCAGTTGCGATAGTTGTGGTCGAGCTAGGAACAACATGCGCCGAAGAAAAGCCAGAAGCGACAGTAACGTTTTCGTCTGCACTACTGACGACCATAGTCCAAGTTGAGGCGCTACCGTCTAGAGTGGTCGAGGCGGAATTGATAGTAAGGTTAGTGCTAGCTCCAACCATTGTGGCTTGGTTGGATGAATTCTTAGTAGAGCTAACAGCTTGAAGCTTCCAACCATTGGTGCTATTACAGATAGCACCAAGCACAGTGGTGCCGAACGATGAATTCGCTACCCCATTAACCATAGTTCCGCTATAGGTGCCGTTTGTATAGGTAACTCCGCTGCCACCAGTGCCAGTAACAACAGAAAGCTCATAATAATCAGCAATCGTAACAGAGAGGGTGTTAGTCTGGAGAGTAATATTAGTTTCTGCGTTAGTGGTGAAAGGCAAAAAAGAAGCACAAAGTCCAAGGCTCGCGCCGAAAACCGTGATGGCTTTTATCATTTTAGACATAGTGTCTCTTTTTCCTCTCTTTTGGTTAGATTTTATCATAAGTGCGATGGAAAAAGCAAGTGCTAATATAAAAAAATAGACCGCAAGGTCCGTTTTTTATCGTGGTGCGCCTGACTAGACTCGAACTAGCACACCCGAAGGCACTACCACCTCAAGGTAGCGTGTATACCAATTTCACCACAGGCGCATATTTATATTATAGCACTCGACTCGGGTCTTAGCAAGCGGAATTATGGGGTACGATTTTTTTCGGATTTTTCTACTGACCAATATTCGATGTCAACAAAGCGATCAAGCGGATTCACTAGCGAGACATCTTCTGAGAAATTACGAGTATTTTTATTAAAATAATAGGCTAGGTTAGTTTGATAAACAGCAATAGCAGGAGCATCATTGACCCAATATCTCAAGAAGGCAGAGTATTTAGCGTTACGAGCCGTTTCATTGGTGGTTTCGCGCGCCGAAAGAATAATACTGTCTGTAAGAGTGTTAGAATAATTAGAAAGATTAAGCCCCGACGACGTAGCCTGGGAAGAATGGTAATAAGCAAACAAATCCGGGTCGACACCAAGGGAAACTTCGTAGAGTAAAATATCATAGTCGCGCGTAGCTACGGTATTAACTAGGAATTCTTGGTTTGGCTCATAAGTGGTAACATTAACCTTAAAGCCAAGCGACTCGAGTTGCTCGGACAAATCTTCTGCTAGAGCTGGGAAATATCCAGTTGTGATTGTAGCAATTTCTAATGGATCCTCTAAGGCTGCGGCGGAAATTGTCGCTTTAGCAGATTCGGGGTCAAAAGATGGAAGTTCTGGCCAAGTTGACAAATCGGCTTGGGAGGACAAAATTGGATAATTGAGCGCGTTTTCGTCGCCTGCCACAGAGCGCATTTCTTCGATATCAATCCCCTTTTGGATGGCCTTTCTGATAGTTTTATTTTTCAAGATAGTGCTGTTAGTATTCATAAATATAAACACACCGCTATTGAGCGAAGTGTCTTTTTCATAGATAGAAGCTGAAGAGATGCGATTTTTATCCGAAGGCGAAAGCTCGGCAGTACCAGTGACGGAGCCGGAATTAAGCGCAGTAACAATCGAATCAACATCCATAAAAGCATGGACAGCAAAACTAGAAAGGAGAGTGTTTTCTCCGTAATAGTATGGGTTAGAGCTAAGGTAGACAATTGCTTCGCCGTCAGATTTGATATTTTGCATAGCTTTGAAGGTAAAAGGTCCAGAGTAGGCGGCGTTCTTAAAATCGAAATTGTTGATAGTGCCGGCATTGGCAAAAATATGCTCTGGAAGGATTGGGAAGCTGAGCGCAGAATTGAAATCGACATAGGCCGTAGAAAGACTAAAGATAATTTTGCCGTCAGACTCACTAACTTTAACGCCAGAAAGGTTGGAGGAATATGAAGTGGCTACGGTGGTGTTTTTGAGGAGTTCAACCGTAAATAAAATATCTTCGACGGTTAGATCTTCCCCGTCAGACCACTTAAGACCATCGCGAAGCTTAACCGTCCAGATTTTGCCATTAGCGTTCATAGATACAGATTCGGCTAGGACGTTGCCAGTATGGCCAGAGTAATCAGTGCCAGTAAGTCCGAGATAGAGTAACTTAGAGAGGGTCTTTTCGCTATTGGTGGACGCTAGAAGTGGGTTAATAGAGTTAATTTTCCCAAGCGTAGCTTCAGTATAAGTCCCACCAGCTACATAGGCAGTAGAGGAATAGGAGTTTTTATACCAAAAAGCTTGAGCAATGGAGAGAGCAATAATAGATAAGACTAGCATACTCCACTCCAAAATTAAGAGCCGGATATTTTGGACATGAGAAATACGCCCGAGAAAATTCTTCTCTAGATGTAACTTGCTTTTTTTAGCAAACTTTTGCCCACGCTTTTTTAAAAAATCACTCATAGATTAAGGTATTAGTAGAATTCCCAAGATTGAGAGAATAAAAATCAGAACAAAAACTATCGTAGCATTAAAAAGCGATTTATCGAGACCGCGGCGAGTAGTATAGAGTTCGCCTGAACCGCCAAACCCAGCGCCTAGTGAAGCGCCGCGTTGTTGAAGAAGAACAAGAAGAATAATGAGAACCGCAGAAACGAGCACTGTTGTTTGTAATATAGAACCTAATTCCATGTTTTTATTATAAAGCGCAGAAGAGAAAAAGGCAAGCCTACTCAAACATTGTTTTGCGCTTGAGGTGATTATGATAAGTAATAGCAAAGCGATGCGCTTCGTCGTCGATTCTAGTCATCAACTTGACAAAATCTTCGTCATGTGCTATAATAGACTTATACGTGTCACCATCAGAGTAAAAAACCTGGTGGGTTTTTATTATGTTGGTGTGATTACCTGATTTTTCGTGGGCGAGAAATGGAATTTTTTCTTTTTTTAGGAGGTTAGCAACAGCCTTAATTTGCAATTCCCCGCCATCAAGAATGACCAAATCTGGACGCCCCCAGCTATCGAGATACTTAAGGCGACGTTCTAATACCTCTTTAAGGCTGGCCGGATCGTCATTTCGTTGTTCATGCAACTTGAACTTACGATACTGGTCGCGAGCGGCGACGCCATTGATAAAAACTACCATTGAACCAGCAACGTTAGTGCCAGATTGATGAGAAATATCGTAACCTTCAATACGGCGAGGGGGCTGGTCGAGATGGAGCAGGTTTTGGAGCTGACGCAGAGCGCGGTCGGAAGAAATGTCGAGAAATTCCTTATCGGAAAAAATAATTTTATTTTGGAGCCCTTTGAGACCGAGAAGTTCGTTGCGATATTTTGCGGCGAGTTCATAATTATTACTAGCCGAAGCTTCATACATGGATTTTTCAATTTCTTTAAGAAGCTTGCTACGCTTTCCTTCAAGATAGGAGATAAGTTTATAGAGAATAAGGCGATACTCTTTCTCGGTCATTTTGCCAACTTCTATGCCCGGAGAAAGATTGAGGTCAGTGTCGAGATTTTTCTGTCCGTTGTAAGGCTTGGTGTAGAACGGAAAAATTTTGCGTAGGATTCTCAGAGAACGCTCGATTGCGTTTTTACCGTAAAAAGGGCCAATATACTTAGCGCCGTCGTCTAGAGGGTTGCGAGTAGTAGAGACATCTGGGATTTTTTCATTCGTCGTAATGCGAACATAGGAGACAGTCTTGTCGTCGCGCAACAAAATATTCCATTTTGGCATATATCGCTTAATCATTTCTGATTCGAGAAACAGAGCATCCATTTCCGTATCGACGACTATCCATTCAGTGTCGTTGATTCCTTCTACTAAAGCAGTGGTTTTTGGGTCTTTGGGCGAATTATTAAAATAACTGCGAACGCGATTTTTTAGAACTGCGGCTTTGCCAACATAAATAATCTCGCCTTGGGAATTTCTATGAAAATATACCCCTGGGGCGGCAGGAAGAGTTTTTAGTTTAGCTTTCAATAATTCGTTCATTAATCATATTATAAAATATTTCTTCAAAATTGTCATACTGAAGATATTCTTCCGGATAAAAGTCATTAGAAAGTGGCGTGCGGTCAATTGCGTAGCTAGTAAGGGTGTTGATAATATAATTATTTTGATCATTATTATCTATGAGTAGCCATTCCCCATCGATTTCTAGCAGGATATCAAAATCGTCGGCTAAGTCATAATTTTCGTCAAGGCCAAGAACTTCGGTCGCGTCAATAAGACCGTCGAACTGGATAAAAAGTTGGTCATTGTCGCGGATAAAAGAAACGGTAGGGTCGATAACGTCTCCAGCGTCGTTTTCGATGAGAAGCTCCATAACCTCACCATGATATTTTTCCGGAGCAGTACTAGAAAGGTTTGATTGTTTACTGCAACAAAAAGACAAAATTAGAACAACTAAGATGGCAGCTATCGTTACAACAATGATAGAACGTTTTTTCTTCATTTTTCGAATTATATCATAGGGGAGTATGTTATAATAATGCTTATGGATAATTTAACAATTTCTAATATTAGAGCGAGGCAAATTTTAGATAGTCGAGGAAATCCAACAGTTGAGGCTGATGTTTTCTTGAGTAATGGTTGCGCAGGGCGCGCATCGGCTCCTTCTGGAGCTTCTACCGGGTCGCACGAGGCCATAGAATTAAGAGATAACGATAAATCATATTATGGTGGTAAGGGCGTATTAAAGGCTGTTTGGAATGTAAACAGCAAGATAAAAGATGTTTTGGTTGGTAACTCTGCAGACCAAAAGACGGTTGACGAAATGATGATTGATTTGGACGGCACCGATAATAAGTCTAAACTTGGCGCGAATGCAACTTTAGCGGTTTCTTTAGCGACAGCAAAAGCCGTTGCTAAGGCAAAGAAAGTTCCATTTTACACATATATCGCAGAGCTGGGAAAAAACGATAAGATGTCATTGCCGATGCCGATGATGAACGTAATGAACGGCGGAGCACACGCCGACTGGTCGACTGATTTCCAAGAATATATGATTATCCCTAGGGGCGCAGAGAACATTACTGATGCCGTGAGAATGGGTTCGGAAGTTTTTCATGCGCTAAAAAGTGTTCTAAAAGACCGCAGCTATCCTACAACTGTGGGCGATGAAGGTGGATATGCCCCAAAGATGCGCGACGGAAATAATGAGCCGCTAGAATACATCAAGTTAGCAGTAGAAAAAACCGGTTATAGATTTGGCGAAGATATTGCGATTGCAATGGATATTGCGTCGAGCGAACTATTCAAAGATGGTCACTATGAACTAAGAACCAATGGCGATTGGAAAACTGCTGACGATTTAACGAACTGGTATGATTGGATTATTAATAATTATCCTGTTGTTTCGATTGAAGATGGCTTAGGCGAAGATGATTGGGCTGGATGGAAAATGATGACCGAACGGTTAGGAAAAAGAATTCAGCTAGTTGGCGATGATCTATTTGTTACTAACACTGAACTCTTAAAGAGGGGTATTGATGAGAAAGTGGCAAATGCGATTTTGATTAAGCCAAACCAAATTGGAACTTTGACCGAAACGATTGCCGCAATCAACATGGCGAAAAATGCAGGATACAATACCGTTATTTCCCATCGCTCTGGAGAAACTGAAGATACGTCGATTGCGCATATTGCAGTAGGCATGGGTGCAGGGCAGATAAAAACCGGCTCCTTATCTCGTAGTGAAAGAATGTGCAAATATAACGAGTTGATTAGGATTGCCGAAGGAAATTCTAGATTAGGACTAAGCAAGGTTCTTTAGTTCCCGCTCCGGCAACAATAAT
>DCGC01000032.1:15981-20402 GCA_002315165.1 Candidatus Saccharibacteria bacterium UBA1788
TTGATGGCTCCGATGGGGTTTGTCCGTGCTGGCAGTTACGATTACAATAATGGCAATCTGTACTATCAATCGTCGATCGGCTGCTACTGGTCACACCGTATCGCCTCGTCGGCGGGTTCTTACGGCCTGTACTTCGGTTCCGGCCGCGTCGCTCCTCAGGATAACAGCAGTCGCGGTCGCGGGTTCTCGCTTCGTTGCCTTGGCCGGTAGATTATTTAATCAAGTTGAGAAAATCAGCTTCAGAAAAAATTGGTATGCCTAGTTTTTCGGCTTTTGTGAGTTTGCTAGCGCCCGGCTTGTCGCCGATAATTAGCGCCGTTGTGGTTTTTACAACAGAGCTAGTGACTGTAGCCCCAAGAGAACGAAGTTTTTCTTCGGCAGCTTCGCGATTATACGAAGCGAGCGTGCCTGAGACAATATAGCTTTTGCCAGCAAGCGGGGCTTGCGACAAATCTTCAAAGATTGGGGCGACACCTAGCACCTTAAGCTCGGCAAGAACCCTAAGATTATCTTCGTCAGCAAAATAAGCCAAAATTGATTCGGCAACAACCTTGCCAATATCTGGAATATCAAGTAATTGCTCTTCTGTAGCTTCGGCGAGTCTATCAATTGACTTGAATTGATTTGCTAGAGCGATAGCGGTCTGAGTGCCCACATGGCGAATACCGAGGGCGGTAATAAACTTGCTAAGTTGCGGTTTTTTTGAGTTAGCAATAGCGTCGGTTAGATTTTTAGCAGACAGCTCAGCAAAACGCTCAAGTTGGGCGATTTTTTCTGGTCGGAGTCTATAAAGATCGGCAACCGATTTAACCAGACCAGCATCAACAAGTGCGACAACGTTTTTTTCTCCTAGACCATCGATATCGAGCGCAGGTTTCGAGGCATAATATTCAATGCTACGTTTAAGGATAAAATCAGAGCTCTCGCCTTTGACACGATAAACAACTTCTCCGGCTGGACGTTCAAAATTAAGTTCTGGATATTGCGCCTTTAGAGCAGCTTCGTAATTAAAAGGAGCTGTGCCTTCCGGGCGAAGCGAAGTGAGAACTTCTTTGACTTGGGGGATAATATCGCCGGCTTTATAAATAATAACGGTATCGCCTATGCGAAGGTCGAGACGGGCGATTTCGTCAGCATTATGTAAAGTTGCATGGCGAATAGTAGAACCGGCAAGATTGACTGGGTCAAAGATAGCGACCGGCGTAGCGGCACCTGTGCGACCGATAGAGATAACGATATCTTTAATGCGGGTAGTAGTTTCTTCGGCTGGGAATTTAAAAGCAACGGCAGCTCGCGGAGTTTTACCAACAATACCAAGCTCGTCGTAAATCTTTCTGTCATTGATTTTAATAACCATGCCGTCAGTATTAAAAAGAAGCCCTTTGCGATAATCATCAAGCGTCTTGATATAATCAAAAAGTTCTTTCGTTTCGTTGCACTTAAAAACACGATCCTCGTTTGAAGTCCTAAAACCAAGTTCGCGCAGCTTTATATAGGCCTCGCTATGGGTTGGGAGGTTAGGAGAAACTAAGTCATAGGCCATAAACTTAAGCGGACGAGAAGCGGCAATTTTTGGGTCGAGTTGGCGAATCGTGCCGGCTGCAAGATTGCGTGGATTAGCAAACTCTTTTTCGCCTTTCTTGCGCTGGATTTCTTGGAGACGGTCAAAATCTTTTTTGAACAAAATAATCTCGCCACGAACTTCAACATGACCAGGCTCATCAATACGAAGTGGAATATTTTCGATCGTACGAACATTCATGGTTACGTCTTCGCCGACTAGACCATTACCACGAGTGACGCCCTTAACGAAAAGCCCATCTTGATAATGGAGCGCACAGGCTAGGCCATCCATTTTGATATCAGTAAAAAATTCTTTAATCTTTCCGCCAGGAATTAGCTTTTCGTTGCGAGTGATCCAATCTTTAACTTCTTCTTCGGAAAAAACATCAGCAAGAGAAATCATTCGTTTTACATGTGTGACTTTATCAAATTTATCAAGTGGCTTGCCTGCCACGCGTTGGGTAGGAGAATCGGGAGTGATTAAACCTGGAAATTCTGATTCGAGCTGGCTCAATTCATGCTTGAGCGAGTCGGCCGCAGCTTCAGACATGATTGATTCATCAAGCACGTGATAATGATAGCGATATTCGTTAATAAGCTCACGCAGTTTCCGAATGCGTTGCTCGGCTTCATTTTTGGTAGTCATGTTCTAAAATCCTTCGATAATACAAATATAAATAGGCTGAGACATAAACAGCGACAAAGCAGGTCGTTAAAAAGAGGAAGAAGGCGACAGTTGGTATCCCTTCGAGCCAACCCCAGATGCTCTTGAGCCAAAGATCGATGAAAATAACTGGCATCATGACAAGAATATAAATTAATACCACGACAAAGACCAGATAGATTATTCTGACAACAAAACGAGTGCGTCGGCCAGCGATTAAATCCGAAGCTGTCTGGAGAGCACGTATAGGATAGAGCCCCGGAGAAGTAACCGCAATCATGGCGATTAGACTGCTAGAAATCAAATACACAGACAGCAGAATCATGGTTGCAGCAAAAATAAAATAGATTAGAGCATAAAATGGCGTATCCAAAAAACCAGTCGAAACAGCTGCAGAATAAGTAATCACAACCAGCAGCGCTGGAATCATCTGGATAAATGCCACTAGTAGAACAACAAATGTCGATAGTAATGGAGTGAGGGCGTTATATAAACCATCACGAAGTTTTGGATGTTCATTGTTCATGATATGACGAACTAGATAAATGGTCGTAAGCCAGATAATCAAAAATGTTGCAATTGCAAAAACTTGTTGAACTTCACTCATGTTTGAGCTGAGCCCAACAGATGCGATTGTCGACATGAGCAAGAGTCCAGATTTAGCGTAATTACCGATTGAGCCGAGAGAGAGGTCGGCTGCAGCGGTATCGACTATTTCTTGGGTTTCTGTATACGTTTCTTCACTCATCAATCCGACAAAGAAGATAACGAAAATAGTAGCGACAATAATTAGCCCGCAAAAAACTTTCCAGTTTTTAAAGATGATTTTAAAAGTCTGTGCGGCGTGGACTATAAGACCTGGGACTTCTAGTTCCCTATCATAATCTTCTCGGTACGAACGGCGAAACGAAGTATGGAGACGGACACGTGCGCGCTTTTTGTCCCATACTTTTTCTCGGGACTTATTGAAGGCTTCGTGGTATTTTTCTTTAAAGCCCATGTTCGAGCCTTTCAATGCGCTTCTCGATGGAAGGATGAGTGCTGAATAAGTTATTGATAGCGCCTTTTTTGAGCGGACTGCTAATAAACATGGCTTCAGTCGCTGGATTTTGGCGTTTCATAGGGCGGCTGTGTATGTCTAGTTTTTTAAGAGCATTAACCATTCCATCTGGATAGCCGGTCAATTTAACAGCTGAAGCATCAGCCAAATATTCACGCTGGCGCGAAACCGCCATCTGGGCAATCATTGCAGCGACGGGCGCGATAATAGCAGTAATAAAAACCACCAAAAGACCGATTGGGCTGTTCTCTTCGCTGTCGCGACGATTGCCGCCAAAGTACATCATGCGCAGCCCAATATCAGAAATATAACCAACTAAGCAAACTAGCCCAAACGTAATCATAGAGACTCTGATGTCATAATTTTTAATATGCGACATTTCATGAGCAACGACAGCCGCAAGCTCATTGTCGTCCATAATATCGAGCAGGCCCGACGTCACCGCAATAAGAGAGTGTTTAGGATCTCGCCCCGTTGCAAAGGCATTTGGGGCTGGGTCGTCAATAATGTAGATTTTTGGCATAGGAACACTAGCTACGATAGAAAGATTTTCGACAATATCCCAAAGACGACGATTGATTTTATGGTCTATTTCGCGAGCCCCAGTCATAGCCACTGCTAAAGACCCGGCGATGAAATACTGGATTATGGCGTAGAGTGCAGAAACAATCAAAACAACCAAGGCAACGCTCCAATCGTTAAGAGCATACGCGAATAAGCAGCTAATTGCGGTAATTAGCGCAACAAAACCAATCATGATAATAATAGTATTGCGCTTGTTAGCCTCGATTAATTTATACATTTTAGAACTTTACTTCAGGTGCTTTTTCGACTTTAGCTTTTTCGGACTCGGCGACTTCGAAATATTCACGAGATTTTAGATGACAAAACCAATTATTGATTAATACTGACGGAAAGGTCTTGATTGCGGTATTAAGGTCTTTGGCAGTTGCATTATAAAGACGACGGACGCCTTGGATTTTATTTTCGACGTCTTGGAGTTGGTATTGAAGTTCTTTGAAATTTTCGTTAGCCTTGAGCTCTGGGTAGGCTTCGGCGATTGCAAAAACTTTTGAGAGCGCAGAATTAAGACTCTTTTCTGCTTCGGCTGCACCTTTGACGCTTTTTGCGCCC
>DCGC01000032.1:20426-20771 GCA_002315165.1 Candidatus Saccharibacteria bacterium UBA1788
GAGAGCGGGCGGCGGTGACATTTTCGAAAGCTTCTTTTTCGTGTTTAGCATAGCCTTTAACAACTTCAACAAGATTAGGGATAAGGTCGGCACGATATTTAAGCTGGACCGTAATGTCTGACCAAGATTCATTAACACGCTCGTTAAGGGTAATGAGCCTATTGTAGCTACCGATAACTACGGCGATTAAAATTACTAATACTGCAATTACTAAAATGATAATCATTTTTTCTCCTTTACTATATTATATATGTTTTTTGTTTTTTTGCCACCAAAAATCCCGATTCAAGGGGGGTTGAATCGGGATTAATGGTGCGAGCGAAGAGACTCTAACTCTCGACCTCT
>DCGC01000032.1:20800-26529 GCA_002315165.1 Candidatus Saccharibacteria bacterium UBA1788
GAAGCGCTCTAAACAACTGAGCTACGCTCGCATACTTTTTAATTATATCATACTTTTTATTAAAAAGAAGTCTGATTTTTATGTTACAATAAACATATGCGGTTAATAAGAAGATTATTATTCTTGATACTTTTACTATTGATTGGAGGAGGGGTGTTTATATCATTTTATAAGCCAGATTGGAAGACTACGTTGGCTTTTATCCCGCCGAAATGGTCGGATTTTGATTGTACGGAAGTAGAGACAGAAATTGGCAAGTATGATTGGGATAAGGAATTGGCCCTTGCGATAGCAAAGGCAGAAAGTTCATGCAATGCCGAAGCTCGTGGCGACGAAGATTTAACTTTTGAGCAAGATGGAAAGCAATACGGATATAGCGTAGGGGTGTTCCAAATACGAATTTTGCCTGGCCGAGAGGATTGTGATAGTTATGATATAAGCAAAAACGTAGCATGCGCTTATGATTTATATAAACAGCGTGGGGATTTTTCTGATTGGAGTATGTATAGTAACGGTCACTACAAACGTTATTTATGGCGTACATTTGAGGAATTAACAGAGGAGTTTAAGGCATGGACATAGTATTCCAAATAATTTTATTAGTAGTTGGATTTTTCTTCCTAATAAAAGGTGCAGATATTTTAGTCGATGGAGCCTCCTCGACGGCGCAAAATTTCCATGTCTCAAAAATGTTAATCGGTTTAACCATTATTGCATTTGGAACAAGTGCGCCAGAATTCGCAGTTTCTATTAGCGCGTTAGTGAGTGGTAGCACCGATATGGTGCTGGGCAACGTGATTGGCAGTAATATCTTAAACATTTTATTATTGATTGGAATTGCCGCCCTAATAAAACCGATTCGAGTCAAGGCGGACACCGTAAAAAAAGAACTGCCAATTTGCTTGTTGATATCTACATTATTGGTTGTGCTATTTTTAGATATCAGTATTAGTGGGGCTTCAGAAAATTTATTCACTAGAAGTGATGGAATTGCCGTCCTGCTATTCTTCATGATTTTCTTGTATTACTTGATCGCCATGGCAAGGCAGCAAAAAAATAAAAAAGAAAAAGAAGAGCCGCCTAAATATAAACTTGGAAAGTCGCTACTCTTAACTGTATTGGGGCTAGTGGGAATTATTATTGGTAGTAATATGGTGGTAAACGGAGCAACGGGAATTGCGACTGCGTTTGGGATGAGCGAAAGAGTAATCTCTCTAACGATTGTAGCGTTCGGGACGTCGTTGCCGGAACTGGTCACGACTATCGCCGCATCGAAGAAAGGCGAGCAGGATCTTTTGATTGGCAATATTATTGGTAGTAATATATTTAACATTTGTATAGTTTTGGGGATACCAGTGGCGTTATTTGGCACGATCACCTCTACGAGTTTCCAGATGATTGATTTGATTGCGTTAGTCGGTTCGGCGTTGATTTTGTTGCTTTTTGCTAGAAACAACAGAAAAATTACCCGTATTGAAGGGGCTATAATGTTGCTTTGCTTCACGGCCTACTATGCAACAGTGCTTATAGTTTAATCTTTGTGCTAGATTTGATATAATACTGACGATATTACGCGGATAGGACGTCCTACTATTCGCGTTTTATAATATAGTACTTTCAAAATTAGGAGGGATTTTTATGGCAATCTATTTAGCAGTTTTGTGTGTGTCGATTGTCGCTTTACTGTATGTGCTGGTTAGCTTTATTAAAATCAAAGCTATGCCAGAAGGCAATCAGGAAATGGTGACCATGGCGAAGATTATTCGTGATGGCTCAGTTACTTTCATGAAAACCGAATACAAGACAATCTCCATCGTGGTCGTAATCGTAGCTGTCGCTTTTAGCTTATTAGTTGAGAAAACTAGCGGAGTGACATTTTTGATTGGGGCCTGTATGAGTAGCATTGTTTGTGTATTAGGTATGAGGAGTGCGACTTACGCCAATGTGCGAACGGCAAACACAGCAAAAGAAACTCTATCAACAGGAAAAACCGTTAAGGTAGCCCTGCGCGGAGGAAGTATCAGCGGCCTGAGTGTTCAGGCTTTTGGTTTGCTTGGCTTGGTTGTCGTCTTGATTATCAACGGCGGGGTAGACCCCGACGCAACAGGTTCTGGTTTTTTGATTAACTTAAACTGCAACCCAACAATCATGAGGATAACCACTTATTCTCTTGGATGTTCGCTAGTAGCAATGTTCAATCGTGTCGCTGGAGGTAACTATACCAAGGCTGCCGATATATCTTCGGATATTTTGGCAAAAATAAGACATGACATGCCTGAAGATGATAGCCGAGTACCAAATGTTGTGGCTGATTTTATTGGAGATAATGTCAACGATATTGCTGGAAACTGTTCTGATTTGCTGGAGAGTTTCGTGGCAACTATCGCCGCGTCTTTAATGATTGCAGTGACAATCTTCAAATCTGCCGCTGGTGGCATTACTAATGCGACCTTCAATGCGACGTGCGTCTTCCCGCTGGTATTGGCTGGCGGAGGACTACTGAGTTGTGTTGTTGGACTATTTTTAGTGTCAAAACGCAAAATGGGAGACAACCCGTCAAAAGAACTCAATCTGGCAACTTATATATCTGCTGGCTTGACCGTTGTTGTTGGATTTTTCGCTTCGATGCTAGTCTTCAAAAACGTAGCTCTGTATGAAAGTTTTAAGCTTGGTTGGGCTTCCCCGTGGTTATCCTCGATTTTGGGAATAACTAGCGGTGTTCTAATCGGCATAATAACGGAATACTATACAAGCGCGGATTTTAAGCCAACGAAAAAGTTAGCAGAAATGGCAACTGAAGGTGAAGCTTTCGTAATTACCAAAGGTGATGCAATTGGCTCCAGGTCTTGCTTGCTGCCTATTTTGATTATCGGAATAGCGCTATTTATATCTGGAAAAATTTGTGGAACTTATGGTATTGCGATTTCGGCGCTCGGAATGCTGTCGTTCGTAGGAACAACAGTGGCTATTGATGCTTTTGGTCCAATTGCGGATAATGCTGGTGGATTGGCCGAATCTTGCCATCTAGGTGAAAACATCAGAGCCATCACCGATAAGATAGATTCCGTAGGAAATACGACGGCAGCCATAGGCAAAGGTTTTGCAATTGGTTCTGCGGCGTTTGCAACGGTTTCTCTTATCGTGGCATATGTGGGCAACTACACGGCAATAAATGCCGAGCCAGTTCTTAACATCGCATCGTATGTTGTGATTGCTGGTGGAATTATCGGTGGAGCATTGATAGAATTTTTCTCGGCGATGTTGACCGATAATACCATTGAGTCTGCAAAATTAATGGCGGATGAAGGTGATAAACAGCTTTCTATGCCAGGAGTTATTGAAGGAACAAAACACCCTAACTATAATCGACTGATTGAATTGGCAACAAAACAGGCACTCAAAAAAATGCTCTCACCGAGCGTGATTGCGTTGCTTGTCCCGATAGTTGGAGGGTTGTTGTTTGGGGCGAACTTCGTCGGAGGAATTTTAGTGGGAGCAACAATAGTCGCTATACCTCGCGCCCTGTTTATGGGCAACTCTGGTGGAGCCTTTGATAACGCAAAGAAGTATGTCGAGAGTGGAGCCTTAAAAGGACATGGAAAAGGCTCAGATGCGCATAAGGCAACTGTGACTGGAGATACCGTAGGAGACACACGAAAGGACGTCGTGGGTGTCGCACTGGATATCTTTATTAAAACTATGTCAACAGTAGCAAATACTCTTGCTCCGATATTCTCGAGCATTTCCCTTCTCAAATAAAACAAGCCCCGGGTCATCCGGGGCTTTATTTTGTTCTAATAGTGGTGCCCGAGATGGGACTCGGACCCATAATCCGGTAAAGGAAGCGGATTTTAAGTCCGCCGCGTATACCAATTCCGCCACTCGGGCAAGGTATCACTATTAGATGGAGGCACCGACCGGAATTGAACCGGTGTACGCGGTTTTGCAGACCGCTGCGTAACCACTCCGCCACAGTGCCATATATTCATTATAGCATATAAAAATGCGCTGATGTAGCGCATTTTTGTTCGACTTTAATTTCTAGGTAGATTAAATATAAAGCTAGGATAACTTCACACTCCTACCACCCGGGATTTCGGGCGCCTCTCAACTCAAGATCTCGTCCGAATTCCTAATTTTATTTTAGCACGAGTGGAATATGCGTCAATATTGATTTTTATTTATTTTATGACATAATTTTTATGCTTTTTACAGAGGTGGTGGCGGTGGTTTCTATTGACTTTTTATGTTATTGTTTTATTGTATTTTCTGGCGTTTTTTAGCATTTCGCATAAAGATGTGTTCTGTGCTATAATGGAAGCATAATCAAGTTGGAGGCAAAATGACAAACAAAATCGGGCGAGGGCGTAAAATTCTGATTGCTAGCTTATGTTTCCTTTTAGCGGCTAGTGTTTCGTTTTTAATCTTTTTACTACTTTTCAAAAATAAGCCTCAGGAAAATAAAATTGATTTATCGGAAGTATTATCAACTCTACCTGTAGGAACAAAGGAAGTTAATTTGTCTTCTCTCGAAAATAATTTGGAAATTAGCGAATCTGGCGAATATTTATTAGCAGGATCGACTGATTTTACAGTTATAATCGGAGAAGCTGTAGAGAACGCGAACTTTTATTTGTACAATAGTTCTAGTTCTATAAATAATAATAGCGGTAGCAAAATCTCTATAGCTCCACTAGAGCAAACTGATAATACTATAAATAGCCTAGTCTCAAATGGAGATGTTGAGCTAATTAACGGCGGGACGCTAGTGTTCAGAGGCGATCATGAGGGCGATTTTTGCGTTGATATTGAAGGAGCGTTCGTCGTCCATCAGGGCGCGCTAATAGGCTACGACAATTGCGAAGCCAAGGTTTCTGAGATTAAAAAAGATGAATAAAAAAATCGCCAAGTGGTGTGACGAGTGGAAAATGGCATGGATGGGGGTAGTATTGGCAACTCGAAAGTGGAAGTTTTGTGTTGTGTTTTTTACGGCATTTTTATTGTTTGGAACTTTAATTACACTAATGTCGGTAGCCGGACTAGGCGTGTTTAAAATAATAAGCTGGCAAGTTATTTGGTCGTCGTTGGTCGGTTTATTTGGAGTCGGAAAAAATTTTAACGATTGGCTGCCGGTCTTCGTTGTAACTTTTTTACAGAGTATCCTTATTGCCTTGATTAGTTTTGTTTGGAAAAAACGGAAAGACGAAAACTCGGCTAATACTCAAACTGCAGGAATTGCCGCTGGTCTTGCTATTTTAGGCACCGGCTGTCCGACCTGTGGCACCACCTTAATTACGCCGATTATTAGTTCGATTTTTAGTGCTGGCGGATACGCAGTTGCTGGCACAATATCAAATATCATAACCTGGGCGGCAATTATAATAGTTTTACTTTCAATCAAAAAAATCGGTCTAGAAACCTATGCTATAATAGCTAGTGAAAGATTTAAATCGAGGCGAGAAAAGAATGAACAAAGCAATTAGAATCATTGTGCTCTGTCTGGTTGGAGGATTATTGCTGGCGGCAATCATTACAAGCACAACTAGCAAAACAACGACAGCCGACCAGGTTTGGGATGAAAAAACAGCCGTAGGGAGCTTAGATGCAAAGAATCATTATGTTATGTATACCGATTTGATGTGTCCGTATTGTGACGTTTTTACGAGAGAAATAATCAATAATGAGGAGGCTGTGAATAATTATCTAGCAGACAAAGATGTTCTATTTGA
>DCGC01000032.1:26537-27140 GCA_002315165.1 Candidatus Saccharibacteria bacterium UBA1788
CGTGACCGACATGCTATACGACACGTCTCAAATTCAATATTCACGTGACAGCGCCGTCGCAACTTATTGCGCTAAAAATGAAGACCGTTTTATTGATTATTATCATGCGGCAATAACAGCGCTATACGAAGATTATCACTCAAAGGGGATTGGAGATTCTAAAACTTCGCCTATGATTACGGATATGCCGGACGACTATTGGGTGAAAATCGGCGAAGAAATTGGTTTAGGAGAAAGTTTCGCCAACTGTTACTATGGCAAAGATACTTTGTCTGAAGTTATAACTAACACCACCAAAGCCGAGCGCGTAGCTAACGGCTTGCCGTTTTTCTCGTTAAATGGCGAGGGGGTTTCTGGATATAGCCCGGATTGGGGTTGGGAGGCTTTATTTAATGCTGGTCTTGGGGAATAATTTTTCCTTCAAATAGCACTGTTGGAACTGCCGGAGGGGGAGTAAAATCGGTAGGTCGGAGCGGGTAGCGAATTTTGGTCGAGTAGCAAGAAATTAACCTATCGCCGAGCTGGGAAGTGTAGTGGCGGTCAGTATTAAGAAGCTTAAGCGCAAATTGTTTTTGAAAAATAAAATAAAAAGACTCTGGGCGA
>DCGC01000032.1:27151-27641 GCA_002315165.1 Candidatus Saccharibacteria bacterium UBA1788
ATGGTCGGCACTAATGATTTTATTGATAATTTTAGAGCTAAGATGAAACGGAGGGTTGGAGAAAATTTTATATGGTTCATCTGGCAGGGTTAGATTAAGAAAATCTTGCTCAAAAATGACAACGTTAGTAATTCCCTGACGTTTAAGATTATCACGAAGCTTCTCGCAAGTGGCGTGGTCTGGTTCGATTGCCCAAACTTCGCGGCAGCGCTTTGATAGAGCGGTCGTAATAACTCCAGACCCAGCACCTATATCAAGAACAAGGTCTCGTTTTTTAATATTAGTATGGCCAATCAACATTAAGGCTAGTCGAGGCGAACGTAAAAAATGTTGAGAAAGATTCGGGTCGCGCATTATAGTGAAAGAGAGTTTTTCTCGCCAGTTTCTAGGTCTTTGATAATCATTTTTTTAGTCATGACTTCATCTTCACCGATAACAATGGCTTGCTTAGCAACTTTGGCAGCATGGGTCATTTTGTCTCCAAGCTTTT
>DCGC01000013.1 GCA_002315165.1 Candidatus Saccharibacteria bacterium UBA1788
AGTAGAATTTCTCCATCGGTGGCTTCGTAAAAGCGAGGAACAAGGTTAATAAGAGTGGATTTGCCGGATCCGGTTGAACCAATAAAAGCGATAGTTTCGCCGGCTTTGGCTTCGAATGAGATGTCGGAAAGGACTTTTTCGGCGGCGTTAGGATATGAAAATGAGACGTGCTTAAAGATTAATGACGGCACGCGATTTGGAGTGCCAATAGTTTCATTTTTCCAGCGGATTTGAGGTTTTTGGTCGAGGACTTGATTGATGCGTCCAGCGGAGACGTTGGCGCGAGGAAATATCATAAAGAGTAAAGTTAATACTAAGAAAGCCATGAGGACTTGGATGGCATATTGCATGAAAGCGATTGTGTTGCCGACGTAATTTAGGTCGGTTTCGAAGTGGGAGATGCCAACCCAAACACAAAGGATAGAAATGCCGTTAAAAATTAGAAGAATAAGGGGGTTTTCGAGGGTCATGATTCTGTTGATATATATAATAGTGTTGGTAAGCTCAGTATTGGCGGTCTCGAATTTTTTGTGTTCGATTTTGTCGTTATTGAACGCGCGAATAACGCGTAGGCCGGTAAGGTTTTCACGAGTAAGGAGAGTGATTTTATCGATGAGCTTTTGGAAAATTTTAAATTTCGGAATAACAACGCTGAGAATTGAGACTACACAGACGATGACTATGCCGATAGCTAGGGCGATAATCCAGGTCATGTCTGCTGCGGTGCGGAAAGCTTGGATAATAGCGACGACGGCCATCATTGGCGCGCGAACGAGCATTTGTAGCATCATGGACGTTGCTTGCTGGACTTGGGAAATGTCATTGGTAGTGCGAGTGATGAGAGAGGCGGTGCTAAATTTGTCGATATCGGAAATGCTGAAGCTTAGAACTTTTTTGAAAAATTCGTTGCGAATATCGCGAGAAAACCCCATGCTGATTTTAGAGGAGAGAAGAGAGGCGAAAAAAGCACAAATGGCGGCGGTTAGTGCGGAAAGCGCCATGTGGAGCCCTATATAGCGGATATAAGCGGTATCGCTGTTTGCGACCCCAATATTAACAATTTTAGCCATGAGGGTTGGGAGCTGGAGCGTTGTCCAAGTTTGAATGGCGATGGTCAAAAATAGGGCGAGAATTTTTAGCCAGTAGGGTTTGAGATACTTGAAAAGTTTAAGCATAGAATAGCTATTGTACTATTTTTTGAAAAAAGCACAATATATTGACTTTTTGAAGCATATGTGGTATAATGATAGATGAGGGGTGAATCTTAAAATTATGGAATGAGGTGTTTTGTTTTGGATAAACGAGTTAAATTGTTGTCAGTGATGGCGATAATGTCAGCTGGTGTTTTACTCATCAGCAACATTTGCGCCACGAAAATTTTTAGTTTGGCAGGAATACCGTTCGACGGCGGGCTGATTCTCTTTCCGCTGTCGTATATACTCGGCGATTTGGTTGTCGAGTTATACGGAAAGAAAATAGCAAGGATAGTAATATGGACATCTTTCACGATTAACATTGTAGCAGTACTGGCGTTTTATGTGGTACAAAAGTTGCCGGCGTATCCTGGTTGGGATAATCAAGTGGCCTATGAGGCAATTCTTGGTTTTACCCCTAGAATTGTGGTTGGTTCGCTTGCTGCATACGTTTCTTCTTCGCTAATTAATAATATCGTATTTGAGAAAATTCGAGATTCGCAAAAGAACGAAGAGAAAGAAAAGAAGTTTTACGCTAGGGCGCTTGGCTCAAGTTTGATCGCGCATTTTGTTGATGCGTTAATCTTTGAAACTATTGCGTTTTTCGGCGTGCTATCCTTTAAAGATTTCTTGATTCAGGCGGTTTTTGCCTATGCGGCTGGACTTTTAATAGAGACGGTCTTATGCCCTATTACGACGTGGGTTGCAAAATTAATGAGAAAAGAATTGACGAAATAGTTACAAAAACACCCCTCCTAGCCCCCGTTTGGGGGCTTTTTCATGTTATAATATAAGTAATGAAATTTGAGATAGAAAAGAGGCTGCCGAATGGATTGGGGCGAGCTGGAAAAATAATTACAGAGCACGGCGAGATAAAGACGCCGGCTTTTATGGTTGTTGGGACTCATGGTGAAGTAAAATTTGTCTCTAACGACGACATGAAAGCGTTAAATGCGCAAGCTATGCTTTCGAACGGATATCATTTGCGCAATCGGTCGCCAGAAATTGCTGAGGCTGGAGGGCTCGCGGAATGGTCGGGATGGAATGGTCCAACGTTGACTGATTCGGGCGGGTTTCAGGTTATGTCGCTTGGTTCTGGGCTTGGAAAAGTAGTTTCGATGGAACGAGAAAAAGGCGTAGTAAATACGGCGCATAAGGATAGGCTTGCGAAAGTGAGCGAAAAAGGTGTGGATTTTGTTGATCCGTTTACTGGGGAGCCGGATTTTATTGGACCGGAGGAGTCGATGCAGATTCAATGCCGGATTGGAGCGGATATTCATATGGCGTTTGATGAATTGACGAGTTTGGCTGACGATTATGATTATAATATTGAGGCGTTAGAGAGGACGGAGAGGTGGGCGGAAAGAAGTTTAGCGGAGCATAAAAAGCATTGCGATGATTTGGGCTACCATCAAAATCTTTATGGGGTTTTGCAAGGTGGAAGATGGGAGGATTTGAGAAGGAGGACGGCAAATAACCTTGGGAAAATGGAGTTTGACGGGTATGGGCTTGGTGGAGCGTTTTTGAAGGAGGACCTTGGGGAAATTTTAAGGTGGTGTAACGAGGAATTGCCAGAAGAAAAGCCAAGACACCTACTAGGACTTTCTCATCCTGACGATATTTTTATTGGTGCAGAAATGGGGGCGGATACGTTTGATTGCGTGGCTCCGACGAGGGAGGCTAGACATGGAAAAATCTACACCCGAGACGGAAATATTAATTTGAGGAAATTTAGGGACTCGAACGAGCCGTTAGATTTTGGTTGTGACTGTGCGACATGTGGGGCTGGTTGGACGAGGGGGCAATTAAGGGCTTTGTGGCGAAGTGGTGATCTAGAAAAGAAAAGACAATTTTATAATTTAGCTTCGATTCATAACGTGAGATTTATCGTTAGGTTAACCGAGGAGATACGCAAGGCAATGCTAGAAGATAGATTCTATGAATTTAAGGATAAGTTTTTAAGTCGATATATGGTAAAATAGAAAAAAGGAGGAAAAATGAGCAAGTCTATTGAAGTAGACACAAAAACTTTTATCCGTTTTTGGTTAGTAATTGTTGCTCTTGGGCTTTTAGGATTGTTTATCTGGAAAGCTAAGACTGGACTGATAATTGTGGGGATTTCTATTTTCTTAGCAATAGCAATTAGGCCATTGGCGGACAAAATAAATAAGATTTTTAAGGGTAAGAGGCGCAATCTGTCTGCTGTTTTAGCTTTTCTTTCGGTGGTGCTGTCTGTAGCGTTGATTGTGGCGGTGATTGGGCCTGTGGTTGTAGAACAGACTGCGAATTTTGTGAGCCAAGCACCAGAAATGTTTGAGAATACGCTTGGTGGTTGGAGTGGGATTAATGCTTTTGGCCAAAAAATAGGAATAGAAAATTTACAGGAAGGAATAACTTCTGCCATTGCCGGTTTTTCTACTGCGTTTTTGAATAATTTTGGAAATACAGTTGTTACTAGCGTAGGGGCGATTGCTACGGCATTGGCTGATGTTGTGATTACTTTGGTGTTAACCTTGTTATTTTTGCTCGAGGGGCCGGCCATGTTGAAACATCTATGGGATACGCTTGAAGGCAAGAAGCGCGACGTAGCGATTGAAGAAGCAAGGCGTATTATTAGCCGCATGGCAAAAGTGGTCGCAACTTATGTTTCTAAGCAGCTGATTGTGGCTGTTTTGGATGGCGCGGCAACGGCTTTGGCGATATTCATATTGTCGATAATCTTTAAGTTCCCTGCTGGGCTAGCAGCGCCGATGGGGTTAGTTGCGATGATCTTCTGTTTAATACCAATGTTCGGGCAGGTGATTGGCTGCGTATTGGTGTCGCTAGTGGTGTTATTTAATAGCCCGATTGCTGGATTGATTTTTGCAGCGTTCTATATTGTGTATTCTCAGATAGAAAACAATGCGATTGCTCCAAAAATGCAGGGGGATGCGCTGAAATTGCCAGCAGTGATAGTGTTGGTGTCGATTACGATTGGGACCTATATGTTTGGGTTATTGGGTGCGATTGTTTCTATTCCAATTGCTGGGTGTCTGAAGGTATTGCTAGAGGAATATCCAAGAATAAAAGAAATAAAGACTAAGCAATAATACCTTTCCCGCTCCGGCAACAAT
>DCGC01000010.1 GCA_002315165.1 Candidatus Saccharibacteria bacterium UBA1788
AGGGGTAAGACCGAAGTCTTACCATAGCGTTGCTTCACCACTAAGCCCATACAATAAAATGGTGCTGGAAGTTGGACTCGAACCAACGAAGGCCGAAGCCGAGAGATTTACAGTCTCTTGTCATTGCCACTAGACGATTCCAGCAACATATTCATTATAACAAAAAAGCTAAAAAGTGGCAACAAAAAACCGCCCCGTAGGGCGGATGCGATTATTTTTTGGCGGATTTTGTGGTGGTCTTCTTAGTAGTAGACTTGGCAGATTTTGGTTTTACGCCTTCAGGACCAATATAAGCTGCTTTGCCAAACGCCAAAATACAGATGAATATGGTGTTTAGGAATATCAAGCCAATAGCAAAGCCTTCGCTTTTGCCGTAGGACTTGGCGATTTTGATGCAGTAGAAGATATTCATTATTATGGTGAATATCCAGAAGCTTAGTTCTATAAACGCAGCAAGCGAGTTAGGATTGCCACTGATGTCGGTATTGGTTTGGATGATAAGCGAGCTACACAAAGAGACACCGAGAGAAATCCAGAAATATTTAGTATCCCAAGTAAGTCGGGTTAGGACGTAGGAATTATAGATTGGGATAATAGCCTTCCAACCTTTTTCTCCGGCTTTTTCGAAAAGTCGATAGAGCGCGATTAGTTTTAGAATTCCGACAACTAGACAGATGAAGATTGTAATTGCAAGCAGAGCTACCATTCCACCCACAAACAATGCCTCAATGCCAGCGATACTAGAATTTGATGCCATTGTTGTTTCCTTTATGTTATATATATTTATATATTAACACAAAAAGGCTAAAGCTTAAATATTACTGAATAATTTTGCGGCGGCGAGAAACTGATTTTTGCGGACGCGGAGCGGATGGTTTCGCAGGTTGCTTTGTAGCGGAGCGCTGTTTGGTTTTTCTTTTTGCGGCAAGGGCGGCGACCTGAGCCTCGATACGTGCTTTGGTCTCGGCGATTTTTTCCTCGTCACCAGCCGATTCGTAGAGAGCAAGAATTTGACGAAGGGTAGTGGTTGAACTGTCGAGGTCAAAAGCAGACTCGAGAGACTCGACAGCGGCGGCACGTTTACCAAGCTTTTCCTGGGCTTTTGCTAAAGCGATAAAGCGCGCAGGTATGTCACCTTCCACTTCGAGCGCTTGCTTAAAGGCCATCTCGGCTTCTTCATAGGCACCAGTCTCTAAGTAGATTAGGCCTACGTTATGGAGTGACGATGGATTATTGTCTAATGATTGTGCGATTTCAAAACATTCAATTGCTTCGTCGAACTTCCCTTCTTTAGCATACAAAATGCCGAGACGGTTGTAGGCTGCGGCATTTTTTTCATCGAATTTAAGAATAGTCAAAAGAGCTTTTTCGGCACGTAATGGTTTCGACTCTTTCATGGAGCTTTGGGCGATGGTCCATAACTTTTTCATTTGAAGCATATATTTCTGGCTTTTTGGGGCTGGTTCGCGCTCGATTTTTTTTGAAACAATCGGCAAAACAAAAACTATAGAAATAGATAAACAAAGAATCGCTAGAATACCTAACATAAATTAATTATAACATATCCGCAACGATATGGAGTTTGATATTGCCATTCATGGCTAAGTTATCATAGAGCGATAAAAGATTTGGTAATTTTTGGAGAAATTTTTTATTGTTGGTTGCAAAGTAGGTTTTGTAGAGTATCTCTATGGCAGTGCCAACAACACTAAGGGCAAAATTTCTTCCTTCATCATCTTTTTTGGCATGAAGCTCAGTCGCAATTTTAATAAGGTCGTTAGGGCGAGCGACGATTAGACGCTTGGCGAAATTTTTTATAGTTTCGTCTGCTTCGATTTGCGACGATAGGGTGTCAGAATTTTGATAATAATAAATTTGAGCACGCGACAGGATCGTCGGCAGAAGCATTGACGGAGCTTTAGTAAGCAAAACGAAATGGCACTGTTCGTTAGGTTCTTCAAGTGCTTTAAGAAAGGCGTTCTGCGCCTCTTCATTCATGGTTTCGGCCGAATAGACAATAAAAAAGTAGTCCGACGAGCTCGTTGTAGTGGCGTGCGTGATAAACTCACGAACCATGTCGACAGAAATTTTATGTTTTTTCTCATCGGGATAGAGGCAGAAAATATTTTTAGAGTCTAGTTTTATTTCGGGAACAGAAAAAATAGCAAAGTTAGTACGAGCGGCGATGTCTTGGATTTTATTAAGGTCGTTAAAAAACATTATTAAATTCTTTTGGGGTGTTAGAAGTAAAGACTTTGCGATTCCCTTCTGGAATGGTGATTTCTAACGAACCGGCATGGAGGAAAAGTCGATTAGCTTTTTTACCTGTGCCATAAACGCAGTCACCCAAAATTGGCGTGCCTAAGTATTTTAGATGGACGCGCAACTGGTGAGTGCGACCAGTGATTGGTTTTAGTTCGACGAGCGAAAAATCATTGTTGGTTTTAATGATTTTATAGTGGGTCTGCGCCGGCTTACCGTTTGGATCGACCTTAAACGTTGTTGGATGTTTTAGGTTTCTAGAAATCGGAAGATCAATCATCGCTTCATCGAGTTTTGGACGACCTTCGATGATTGCATAGTAGGTTTTGTGGGTTTTTCTATCCTGAAATTGTTTTCTGAGCATTTTTTGGGTTGGCTCATTTTTAGCAAGAATAACAACGCCCGAGGTGTCACGATCGAGGCGATGAACTAAGAGCCCGAAATCTTCTAGCGTAGATTCTGGGCAATACTCACCCTTAGCCATAGATAATAAACCGGCAGGTTTATTGAGCACGATAACGTTTTCGTCTTCAAAAATAACTGTTGGCCGCTCGATGGTTTTGTCGGTCTTGGGAATATCTAGATTGATTGTTGCGTCGTTGGGAATTTTAACATTGGATTTTTTAATAACTTTACCGTCGACAGAAACATATCCAAGCTTGGTGAACTTCTGGAGGCTGGAGCGATTATAATCGGGATATTTTTCGACCAACAAAATATCTAAACGAGAACGCGGAATTTCTTCCGGAGCGTCTTTTAGTTTAGTATCGCCATTAATGACGCGGGACATTGCTGGCTTGCTGAATTTTTTTCCTGTGATAATCATCGTAAATTAAAAGCTTTCTGCACTTCGCGCAATTTGTTGTTGGCAACTTCATTGGCATATTTTTCGCCTCGTTCTAGAAGTTTGATAACTTCTTCATCGGAAATATTGGCGAGCTTAGCCTGAAAATCACTAAGAAGACACTCGACACTGTTAGCAACTTTTTTCTTAAGGTCGCCATAGTGCGTTTCGCCAGACCATTCACCAATAACGTCCTGAAAACTGCGATTGTTGATAAGCGCTTCGATTTGAAGTAGGTTGGAAATGCCTGGCTGATTAAACATGTCGAAGCTAATTTTACCAACAGAATCGGTCGTTGCTGACATGATTTTTTTGGCAGCTTTTTTAGGATCGTCAGAAAGCATGATTTTTGAATTTTCGGCGGCAGTAGATTTTGACATTTTCTTTTCTGGGTTCACTAAATCACGAATGCGAATTCCATCTTGCTGCCCCATAAATTTGACTTGGTCGGAAGTTTTGGCTGGAATTGTAAAAATGTCACCGTATTTATTATTAAAACGAGTTGCAATATCGCGAGTAAGTTCGATATGTTGGAATTGGTCTTCGCCAAGTGGAATAAATTTTGCATCATATAATAATATATCTGCAGCCATGAGGATTGGGTAATTAAAAATACCGACGTTGCAAGCTTCTTGGCCTTTGGACTTTTCTTTGTATTGAATCATGCGAGAGGTTTCGCCCATAGTCGCTACACAGTCGAGAATCCAGCAAAGTTCGGAATGGGCCGGGACGTATGATTGGCGATAGATATGGATATTTTCGTTCAGTTCAAGTCCAGCAGCGAGATAGTATTTAATTGTGCGGACGGAATTTTCTTTAAGATTGCCGTCGATTTCGGAAATGATAGAGTGGAGATCAGGGACAAAAATGTTAATATTAGAAGTGCTTGAATTTTTGTTGGCGAGACGGACCATCGGCAAAAGCGCACCAAGATAATTTCCAAGCGTCAGAACGCTATTTGAACGAATTCCGGTGAGTATTGTTTGCATAAAATCCTTTCGCTGAAAATGTTATTTCAATTATAGCAAAAACATGATAAAATATAAAGCGCTGGGGTATTAGCTCATTTGGTAGAGC
>DCGC01000042.1:0-3327 GCA_002315165.1 Candidatus Saccharibacteria bacterium UBA1788
AGATGCTCGGGCGGCGGCAAAAAGCCCGCCGCCCGAGCCGACCGGTTTCAACTAAAGCAAGTTGGAGACACTAGGCGTATATGTTTAGACGCCCCTGTTTATTTAGATATAATGTCGTAAAATATGTATTGTGCGACATTAAGGATAAAGACAAAAGCTGGTTGATGATGCGTCTTTTTGGTTTTGATTTTGATAGTGTGGCTGTGGTTTTATTTGATTTTGTTTTTTTGTGGTCGTTTCGTTGTTTGGATTTCGACTAAAAATCCTCCGAGTTTTACGGAGGATTTTTTATGGGCGACCTTTAGGTTATTTATTGTGGTTGATGGTCAGAGTATTGTTATTTTGGGGCTTTTTGTTGTTTGGGTGGTGTTTTCGGGATTTAACAGGGGTAGAATAGGGGTGGGAAGAAGGGGAATTGGCGTTTCCCTGTTTTTCGGCGACTATTTTGCCTAGATCTTTTAGTCCTGGGCGGTCGGTTTTGTTTTCGGCGGCGTTTGGGGAGAGTTTGAGCTTCTTGAAATCGGTCTTAACAGTTGGTTGATACTTAAAGTTCGGTTTTTGTTCTGATTTGGTTGTGGTTTCTTGGCGACCAGAATCTGATAATTCCCTCTTGTATTTTTCGGACTGTTCGATGGTCTCGCGAATTTCTTTTTCAATTTCGGAGCGATTGCGCGCATAGAGCTCGCGAGAGCTAGCAATAATAGCATTGAGATTATTATTTGGTGATTCTGGGATTGATAAGGTTGTGGCTGAGAAAGCCGGGACTTTTTCACCGCCAATAATCATAGAGATGATAAAGTGACGGTTATTCATTTGGATGAGGTCTGATTCGTCAAACGTTGGCTCGAATTGTTTAACGAGGATTGGCGCATCGTCGGCGGAAACGCGGAAAGAAATAGTCGTACCGACGTTGCCAAAGACTGCGTCGCGGACGGAATCGGTCATTTGGGCGATATATTGGTTAGCGACAGTGAGGTTTAGACCATATTTACGAGCTTCAGAGAGAATAACAGCAAAAGAATCGGTAGCAAAGTTTTGGAACTCATCAACATAAAGATAAAACGGGCGGCGGTCTTTAACGTCTGGGATGTCCGAGCGGCTCATGGCTGCAAGTTGGATTTTAGTAACTAGGAAGGCACCAAGAATACCGGCGTTGTCTTCGCCGATGAGTCCCTTAGAAAGATTTACGACGAGAATTTTGCCTTCGTCCATGATTTTGCGGACGTCGAAGCTGGATTTTGGTTGGCCGATGATGTTTCTGATGATTGGGTTGGCGGTAAAAGCTCCGACCTTGTTAAGTACAGGGGCAATAGATTCATTGACTTGTTTTTCATTCCATTGACCAAATTCGTGTTTCCAGAATTGGAGAACAGTCACATCTTTACAATATTCGAGAGTTTCTTTGCGGAATTCTTTATCTGTTAACATTCTAGAGATATCTAGGAGGGTGGTTTCTGGACGATCGAGCAAGGCGAGCAAAGTATAGCGCAAGATATGTTCGAGGCGAGGACCCCAAGAATCGCCGAACATACGTTTAAGAACGCCGATTACTTCGGAGCAGACGTTTGGCTTTCTAGTTTCGTCGGAGAGTTCAAGAGGGTTAAATGCTACTGGGTAGGCCGTGTCGGCTGGGTTGAAATAAACAACGTCTTTTATGCGGCTTTCTGGGATAAAGCGAAGGTTGTTGATTGCGAAATCGCCGTGCGGGTCGATAATACAATAGCCTTGATTATAGAAAATATCAGATAAAGCAAAGAGTTCGAGGAGCCCGCTTTTCCCTGCTCCAGTTTGACCGATGATATAAACATGGCGAGAACGGTCTCTGCGGAGAAGGCCGAATTGATGGTTGATACCGCGGAAATTGGTTAGACCAAAAGCGGAGACGTTTTCGTCTTCGGCTGGATTGCCGGTTAAGACTGGTAGTTTTGCCGGCGGTTCAGCGGTTTTGGCAGAAGCCCAGACGATATTTGGGGTTTCTACGGATGTATGAGGTAGATGATATACACTGGCTAGCTCGGATATATTGAGAATAAAACCGTGGTCGGCAAAGCTGCGCTTTTTATAGGCATCGAGAGCATCAGCTTTGAAATTGCCACTAGACATTTTGAAACCGTTGAGATTAGTGGAGTTGTATTGCTTAAAAGTACCAACGAGAGCTTGCATATTGAGTTTAGCGTCAACATCACTATCGCCAAGATAGGCAAGACGGATTTTCACTTCATAGCCAAGTTTAGTGGCTTTTTCTTCAGCCTTAGAGATTCTGGTTTTATCGCGCTCGGAAAGTTCTTTGGCGGATTCGGAGCCAGTGCCACCTTCAGGCGGGCGCCAGAGGGCTCCCAGTGCGCTAATCCACCAAGATTTATCTAAGCCACCGAAAAGACTGCCTTTGCCTGATTTGACTTTGGAAATCCATTTGTCGGTAGTGGTTTTATGCCAATCGTCGGCGATTGGGCGGGTGAGGATTTGGATCCAGAGTTCTTCGGACTTATCGGGGTTGAGCTTGGCAAGTGTGCCGGTAATACCAGCAAGAGGGTCAACCTCGAAATTTTCAAAAGTCTTAATAGGAAGAGCTTCGTTTTCGGTAAGAACGAGTTCGGAAGAATAAACGACTGAGTATTTAGAACGATTGTCGACGTAATCCTCGTTCATGGCGTAAATTTGGACGGTAGGATATTGGGAGTAAATTTGTCCTTCTACGAAGCTTTGGAGGATTTTAGGCACCCAGACGAAAAAGCGAATAGTGCCACCAGTGGAGACGATTTCGAAAGAAAGGTATTCTTGGACGCCTTTAGACTTTTTTAGTTCGTTTTGGTCGCGTAAAATGCCGTGTAGCGAGGCAAAAAGCTGTTCGGCGGCGAGTTCTTTTTTGTCGTTGGTACGTGGAATTTCGAGCATCAAAAGAACAGAATCAGTATCTAAAGATAAACTGCGAGCTTTGTGAAAATTTTTATAAGCTAGAATGCCCAAAACTAGAGCGATAGATAATAATATGACACTTAACATTATAAGTTTATTTTAGCACAATCTAATTCGCAAGGCGATATGCGTTCTTGTCGACTTTTTCGAAAAGTTTTTTGTTTTGGAGGTTTAGGAGAATAGTAGTTTCTTTAACTTTTCGAGAGTGAAGAACCTCTTTGACGATTTCTTCACGAGAAAGTGGTTTGTTGGCTTTTTTAAGAACATCGGTGATGATTTCGGAGACGGTGCCTTTGGTGTAGCCCCAGGAGTTGAGAGCGTAAATACCGCGACCAATCAAAACAAAGCGAGAATCTTTGATGAGCTCGTTGTGGATAGCCTGGACGGTGACGTTTTTGCGGCGGAAATTGG
>DCGC01000042.1:3342-13303 GCA_002315165.1 Candidatus Saccharibacteria bacterium UBA1788
TCGGAAATAGCCTTGGAAATTTCACTAAAATGCATCGGCTCTTTCTTTGTTTCGAGAATGACGTAAATTTTATCGCGGATGTTTTTAGGATTGACTGCAGGCCATTTGGAAAGACCCCAAGAACCATTGAGGGTAGAGAGGAGCTTAGAAATGGACGCAATAGCTTTGATATGGTCAGGATGTTCGTAAGAAAGTTTATCGTCGAGTTCGTCGATGCTGAGAGGGGCTTTGTTGGTTTTTATGAGCGAGACGATTTCGTCGACGCGAGCCAGAACTTCTTTTTCGGTGCCATAATCCGCGATACCGATGGCGGAGAAGTATTTGTCGTTTTCGTTGATGATGGTGAGGGATTTAGAGATGCTGCCGATAAAACAAAGGCCAGCTTTTTCGGCGGGCGTAGCTAGGCGTCCGTAGATTTTGTCGGCGAGGTCGGAAATTTTAGCGACACGACCCATTTCGGTGAGATTACGGACAATGATTTTTTCGGCGGCGGCTAATTCGGGGATTTTAGCTTCTTCTGCGCCAATGCGAAGACGAATGAGGATTGCTTTTTCGAGTTGGCGAACACGTTCCCTGGTGACGGAAAGCATATCGCCGATTTGTTCTAGTGTTTCTTTGGAGCCAGAGAGTCCAAAGCGACGTGAGACGATTTCTCTTTCACGGTCTTGTTCGATAATGTTGAGACTACCTTTTATTGCACGCGCAATAATATCGGCATTATGGTCCATTATGGTTCCCTTCTGTTCCACCCCGTTAATAATAAATACTTTGTTTTATAATACAATAAAACAATACAAAAGTCAACCTAATCTCGTTAACATTCTTTGTTTATTTTAGCACATTTTTTACAAAATGTGCAAAAAAATGATGCTTATGTTTTATTTTTTTGATTTTGTGGTCTTTTTTGTGGTGGTTTTGCGGGTTTTAGTGGATTTTTTAACAGAGGTGGATTTGCGAGTGTAAGAAGTTTTGGCGGCGCTAGAATTTTTTCCTAAAAGTTTCTCAGCATCTTCTTTTGTCAACTTTTTTGGATCTTGGTCTTTAGGAATTTTAATATTGTTGCGGCGACCTGGACCTTTAATGTATGGCCCGTAGGCTCCATTGATAATCATGATGTCGCCCCAATCGGCGATAATAGAGCTGACTTTTTTGTCGTAGAGCGATTTAGCGGTATTGAAATCAACAGTATAAGGGTCGTTGTTGCCTAGAGGAATATTATATTTCCCTGCTTTTAGATAAGGTCCAAACGGACCGCTGGCGGCGATAATTTCGGTTCCGTCGGTGGTTTTGCCGAGGGAGCGAGGAAGCGACGGAAGGGCAAGCTGTTTTAGCGCTTGTTCGAAAGTGATATTTTTGCTGTCGGCATTATTAGGAAGAGGAGCAAAACGAGGTTTTTCTCCGGATTCTTTTTCGTTGTCTCCGAGTTGAATAAAACCGCCGTTTTTGCCTATTTTTACGTAGATAGGTTTGTTGGTTTTCGGGTCTTTACCTAGCTCGCGAGCGGAATTATAGCGTTCAATAAAAGAGGAATGGTCAATGAGCTTTGAGAAAGGAGTATAGAAGTCATGGAGCATTTTAATACGTTCAAGTTTTTTCTCGGCGATTTTATCGAGCTTTTCTTCAATGTCAGCAGTAAAACCATAGTCGACGATTTGCTCAAAATGGTCAGTTAAAAAGTCAGATACGAGTTCGCCGATTGGGGTCGGAATGAGTTTGCCTTTGGTAGCGCCAGATTTTTCGGTGACGATTTCGTCTTTAACATTGTTGCCTTGCAAAGTGATTTGGATGACATCACGTGGTTTTCCTTCATCTTCGCCTTTTTTGACATAATTGCGGGATTGGATTGCGGTCATAATAGAGGCATAAGTTGATGGGCGACCGATACCAAGTTCCTCGAGTTTTTTAACGAGAGAACCTTCAGTGTAGCGGGCTGGAGCTTTGGAAAAAGTTTGACGAGCAACGATTTTGCTGGCCTTGACTTTGTCGCCTTTTTTTAGTTTAGGAAGTTCAGTGTCTTTGGATTTTCCGTAGACTTTTAGGAAGCCGTCGAAGACGATGATTTCGCCTTTGGCGACAAAATTTAGATTAGGATTAGCGTCTGGAGTGAGAGAAATAGTAGTTTTAGCAACTTTGGCTGGGGCCATTTGGGTTGCTAAGGTGCGGGAGCGAATAAGATTATAGAGTTTGCGTTCAAAATCGTTAGCTCCGGCAGATTCGACTTCGATATGGGTAGGGCGAATCGCTTCGTGGGCTTCTTGGGCGCCGGCAGATTTTGTTTTAAAATGGCGGGTATGGAGATATTCTTCGCCGTAAGTGGATTTAATATAAGAAGCCATAGCGGCAAGAGCTTGGTCGGAGAGATTGAGCGAGTCGGTACGGTGGTAGGTAATGTGCCCGGCCTGATAAAGACCTTGGGCGGCGCGCATAGTGGTTTGGGAAGAAAAACCGAGACGGGAGTTTGCTTCGATTTGGAGGGCGGCAGTAGCAAATGGAACTGGATTGGCTTTGATTCCCTCGCTAAAATCTAGAGCTGAGACGGTAAAGTCGGAACCTTTGAGACTTTCAAGAAGCGCAGCGGCTTTTTCTTTTGAGGCTAGGTTGGATTTTTCCAGGGTAGCATCAAAAGTTTCGTCACTACCAAAAATGCCGGAAACTTTATAAGTTGATTTTTCGCCGAACTTTTCGATTTCGCGTTCTTTTTCGACAATAAGACGAAGGGCTGGAGATTGAACGCGACCAGCAGAGATAGCTCCTGGGACTTTACGACGGACGACGCCGGAAAGGTCGAACCCAACGAGCATATCGAGGGTCTGGCGGGCCTGCTGAGAAGAGACCATAGCCATATCAACGGTGCGAGGAGTTCTAATGGCGGCTTCGAGGGCCGGTTTAGTAATCTCGTGGAAAGTGATACGATGGGTTGTTTTTGGCAACTTAAGAACTTCGATGAGGTGCCAAGAGATTGATTCGCCTTCGCGGTCTTCATCGGTTGCGAGCCAAATTTCGTCGGCGGCTTTGGCGGCTTTTTTTAGTTCGGAGATAACCTTAGTGTGACCTGGGTCAATTTCGTAGGTAACGGCAAAATCATGTTCGACGTCGACCTTAGTGTCTTTACGAATATGGCCAACTGAGGCAAGGACATGGAAATCTTTGCCAAGATATTTTTCTATAGTCTTTGCTTTTGCAGGAGACTCTACGATAACTAAGTTTTTAGACATATCTATACTATAGCATACCTAGTCAAGCATAAGAGAAAAAACTTCGCACAAAAAAGCCCCAGGTAAGGGTGGGCATCACCTGGGGCTTTTTCACCCTACAACACATCTCATTTTCGACACCGGGAGAGCCCCGGAAGCGCGACCCACCTCACACAAATTGGGGCCCGCCGGTTATAGGGATTGCTATGCCTTCGAAGGTCTCCTCGAAAGTGGAGGTAATACTTAAGAGCCTATAACCATAAAAGAAGAAATTATAAGCTTGAGGGGTTTCAAAAGCATGCAATATTTGTTACCATAAAATAGTAACAAAGATTATGATTTATTTAGGTGCGGTAGAATTCAGAGATGAACTCTAACTTGTTTTGATTATACCACACCAGAAAGAAAAAGTCAACACTTTTTTCATAAAAATAATGAAAATCAACCAAATTCTACCCCAAGAGAACGAATTTACAGAGGTGTTAGAAGATATTGCGCTAATGCCTAAAATATTGTATTATCGTGGAAAATTGCCGGAAAAGCGAGTAAAAACTGTGGCGATTGTTGGGGCGAGGAGGAATACGAGGTATGGCGAAGAAGTGGCGTATAGGCTGGCTTTTGAGCTAGCAAAAAGAGGGGTAGTGGTAGTGTCTGGGTTGGCTTTTGGGATTGATTCGATAGCGCATAAGGGGGCGTTAGACGGGGGCGGAGTGACGATTGGTGTTTTGGGGACAGAGATAGAGAAGATTTATCCACGAGAACATGAGGGGTTGGCGGAAAAGATGATTGAACAGGGCGGGGCGGTGATTAGCGAATACCGGCTTGGGGCGAAGATTTTTCCAAAAACGACGTTTCTAGAGAGAAATAGGATTGTGTCTGGGCTGGCAGATGTAGTTGTAGTAGTGGAGGCAGCAGAGCGATCGGGGTCGCTTAATACGGCGATGCACGCTTTAGAACAAGGCAAGGATTTGTTGGCGGTGCCTGGCGATATAAATAGACCGCTAAGTGCTGGGTGTAATGCGTTGATTAGACAGGGGGCGAATCCTTATACGAAGCCTGATGATGTGTTGGATATTTTGTTCCCTAATCATCGAAACAAAAAGCCGCATGGACAGCTGTTGATTTTTGGGGATAATGATGAAGAAACGAAAGTTCTGAAAGCTTTGGCGGAAGGTCTTAGAGATGGTGAGGAGATTATGGCGAAAATAAAAATGGAGACAACGGAGTTCAACCAGACGATTACGATGCTGGAAATAAAGGGTAATGTGCGAAGTTTAGGGGCGAATAAATGGACATTGGGATAAAACGATAAAATAAAGGAGATAAAATGGGGTTTCAGAAAACTACGAAACAAGATTGGAAGCGGACGGTATTGATAATAGTAGCAATATTAGTAATACCTATAATTTTGTTTCTCGTAAGTAAAATTAGAAGTATTTTTGAATATAATAAAATATTCGATGAAGAGATTAGCCAGATAGAAAAAAGTTCTTATACAATAAATAAAATCGATAAAGATATTTTTAGTGGGGCAATGACTATAGAGCTAGAAGATGGATATGATATTAAATATAAATGTAATTATGCGCTATTGCCGATAGATACTGGCAAAAAAGTTAATTGTGAAGTAGGAAATTTGGGCGCATTGATTTTCTCCAAGCATCAGGTAGAAGTGGAGGATTTGGTGAAAAAATATAGTAGCGTTTTAGCTGAGGATAATACAGAGTATATTTTTAGGGTTTATAATGAAGATAAATTGAAGTTATTCTTTAATGATTTGATAAAAATTTCGGATTATAAGAAATCTTACGATGTGTATAAGAAAATGTGCGGAACTGGAGACCGTTTTGAGGGGAATTATGGGGCAATAACTAGTTATAATTGTGGTCGTCTTGCCGATTTGGACTATATAATGGTTAGGGGTGTTTCTACGAGTAAATATGAAAAAACTGATGTAGGATTGTTTTCATGGGCCGTAGATAGAGGAATTTAGGTTAGAAAATTTTAGAGATAGCTTCGGAAAGGAAGCTCGGAAGAGCTTCTTTTTCGGCGGCGGTGAATTTTGAGAGGACAAAATCGGTATCGCCGAGTTTTTTGCGGAGTTCGTCGTTCCCCGTGCCAAGGCGAAGGCGAGCGAAATCGTCGGTTCCAAGGTGGGAAATGATAGATTTGAGGCCATTATTGCCACCGGCGGAGCCGTGCTGGCGGAAGCGGGTAGTGCCGAAAGGCAGATTAAAGTCGTCGCAAATAATTAAGATGTTTTCTAGGGGGATTTTGTAAAAATCAACGCAGGCGCGAACGGAAAGACCGACGTCATTATAGAAAGTTTGGGGCTTAAGAAAAATAGTATCGCTAGATTTTTGCCAAATGGCGTGGAATTTTTCTGATTTTTCCCAATCGATTCCCTGTTTTTTGAAATAAAAATCAAGCGCCAAAAAGCCGAAATTGTGGCGAGTGAAATTATATTCTTTGCCTGGATTGCCAAGACCGACGATTAGGTTCATATCTCTATTATACCATAAGAACGATAAAAAAGCAAGAAAAAGCCCCTCAGGAGAGGGGCTAGGGCTTTATTTGAGGTAAGCTGCAATGGCACGAGCGGCGCTAGAGCGAACGATGTCTTCCTCAAATAAAGTGACGACGATAGCTTCAGGCTTGCCAGCGAGTTTGCTGGCGCTATAGCTAAGGCCATTAGAGGTGCGATTGAGGTGGGGATTGGTAATTTGGGTAGGATCGCCAGAAATGATAACCTTAGACCCGTCACCAATACGGGATAACAGAGCACGAGCTTGGTAGCGTTCGGTATCTTGGAATTCGTCGTAGATGATGAAGCTATTAGAAATAGAGCGACCGCCCATATAGATAATAGATTCGTATTCGAAGAACTTGTCTAGAATGTCAGCGACTTTTCTATCGAGACAGTCACGTTTTGGTGTGGACTTTTTCTGGTCTTCCTCGTTCTTTTTATTCCCTGCGCAGTCTGGCGCAACCAATCGTAAGATGTTGCGGACATTGTCTGCGATTGGTTTGGCTTTTACCATAGTTTTTTCGGTATCGTCACCGGGTACGAACCCAATTTCTTTCCCCAAAGCTCCGTCACGTGGGCAGATGAAGATTTTTTCGTAAATTTCGCTTTCTGTTACTCCGTAATAGCCGGCAGCAACCGAAAGAAAAGTTTTACCTGTGCCAAAGAAGCCGGAAGCGACAACGATAGGGACTTCTTCAGGCGGAAGCAGCAGCGCTTCAAAGAGCATAGCTTGACTAGGGGTGCGTGGACGGATGGATTTGAACTTTGGATTGTCAAACCTGTGGAAACGAAGCGGAATTAGTGCGTCTTCCTTGGCGTCGAAACGACCGATGTTCTTAAAGCAGTTGTCGATTTGGCCAAAATCATCAACAACGAATTCGACGAACTCATTAGGGCGGAGTGGTTCTTCGCCCGTAAAGAAGTCGGCCCATTGGGCGGCCGTAATCTTATGGTTAGTAAACCAGAGATTGGCGCAGCCGAGAGGCAAGCTGACTTTACGTCGACCAGTATAAACTGTTGGGTTGATATGGGCGATGTCGATTTTGTGCAAAGCGGCGAGGGCGGACAGCTGGTCGCTGCCGGTCATGATTGCCAGATACTCAGGGGTTTCGAGCTTTTTGCTGATTGTTTGAGCGGCAATAATGGCGTCGCTTTTGGAGCTTTTAGGGTCTAGGCCGTTGGCGGCGTAGTCCTTTTTGCAGGTTTTGACGAATTCTACGATGGTGCCGTTAGCGAGCTGATAATAATCATCACCAGATTGGTTGATAGCTTCGAGAATGATGCTAAAGCGACGAGTAAGTTCGCGGCAGGAATCGCCACGACCGGATTGTTCATGGTAAAAATCAATTACTCGATGGACATAATTTTCTGGGATATAGAAAATTTCTGCACGCTTTTTGTCGTCTACCAGAGGATTAATGATGCTAGGATCACCGATGAGAACATCTAATCCTGGGACGATAAAATCATGGTAGGATACTGACATAGAATTACCTCCTCAATATTGTAATGTGCAAAACGAGCATCGAAATGACGCCCGCCTTGTTTATATTATAGCTGATAGAGGGTTATTTGTCACCCTTGTCTTTGTCGCTGCGGAAGCTAAAGAAAATTGGAGTGCCGACAAAAGGGTATTTTTCGCGAATTTTTCTTTCGAGGAAACGTTTCCAGGACCAATGGAGAAGCCCGAGGTCGTGGCCGTGAACTACGAACCAAGGCGGGCAAGTGTCGGTTTGGACGATGTATTTTGGTTTTGGGTGAGTGTTTTTTAGGCCGGCTGGTTTATGTTCGATGATGGCTTCGGCGAGAATTTTATTAAGATCAGATGTTTTAATTTCTAGTTTGCGAGTATCGTAAATTTCCGTGACGAGTTCGAACAGTTTAGTAACGTTTTTGCCGGTTTCGCTAGAGGTGATGAGGACTGGAGCGAAAGGTAAGAAATTAAAATCATATTCGAGTTTGTCGAGGATTGCGTCAGTATCTTCGACAAGGTCGGCTTTAGTGAGGACGATGATGATTCCCTTGCCAGCTTTGATAATTTCTCCGGCAAGAGATTGGTCGAGTTTTGAATGAGGCTCAGTGGCGTCAACGAGGAGGGCACAAATATCGGATTCTTCGATAGCGGCAAGGGTGCGGATGGCGGAAAATTTTTCTATACCAACTTCGCGTTTGCCTGGTTTGCGTAAACCAGCAGTATCAAGGATTTCGATAGACTGGTTTTTATATTTAATTTCTAGGCGGTTTACGTCACGAGTGGTGCCTTGGCGGGAGCTGACGATGGCTTGTTGTTTTTTTCCGAGGGAGTTAAAGAGGCTGGATTTGCCGACATTCGGGCGGCCGATAAGGGAGAGGGTGATTTTTTCGGCGGATTGGGCTGGGCGAGGAGAGGATTTTGGGAGGTTATGGAAAATAGCAGATTTTAGGTCTTTAATTCCCTGGCCAGTAGTGGCGGAGACGCTAAACGAATTGTTTTCCTTAATACCAAAGGAGCGGAATTCTGGGAAGGCGAGCGATTCGCCGAGGTCGGATTTGTTAAGAGCAAGAAGGACTGGTTTTTTTGATTTTAGGGCTTTTTTTGCGATTTCGCGGTCGCGGAAATCAGGATATTTAGTCGAATCAACAGCGAGGATAATCAGGTCTGCAACTTCGATGGCGTCGGCGATTTGGTCTTGGATGCCTTGTTCAAACTCGTCGGAAGGGTCTTTAAGGCCGGCGGTATCGATTAAAATAAAACGTTCGTCGATTTTTGCGGTGACGTTGTCGCGAGTGGTGCCTTCTTCTCTAGCTACGATAGCAATATTTTTGTGCGCAAAACGATTAAGCAGGCTAGATTTTCCTGCGTTGGTTTGGCCGATTAATGCTACGATAGGGAGAGAGTTCATACCTCTATTATATCATACTTTGCGTTTTTTGTCGAGGTGTGATAGAATATAAGGGTGTGGTTCCGTCGTCTAGTGGTCTAGGACGTCTGGTTCTCATCCAGAAAATCGCGGGTTCGACTCCCGCCGGAATCACCATAGTTTGAGGGCTCAAAGGAGTTCTTTTTTTTGATTTTTAGTGGGCAAGGCAAGTATTATTTATAGGTGACTGAGCCGGTGTTTTCCGGAATGGCGGAAATCCAAGTTTGGCCTGGAGCGAGCTTGATTTCTTCGCCACTATTATCTAGAAAAGTGATTTGTTCGGCAGCAGATGGTTTATTCCAAGTGCCTTCTTTTACTGTGCCGTTTTGGAAAATATAGGCTTTGCCAGAGCCGATAGTGGTGATATCTTCGTGATAGTTATCCGAGGCGCGTTTTTCTTTAACGACCATAGCAATAACTACGCTAGGAGCGATTTGGACTGGTTCGCCGCAGGCGGTTTCTGGGGTTGGGTTTTTAAGGCCTTCAGGGCAGACGTAAGACGTGTGCGCTACTCCAGATGCATAAGAACGAAGATAGGTGTTCGATTCTTGGTCGTAAGTGTAGACTGGGTTGAAATTATTAAGATTGCCAAAGCGGATAGCGATAGAGGTGACTAGGGCTGCCGATTCTATAGGAGAATCGTAATTAGAAGGATTAGCGACGTAATCTTGGTAGGTTGCGACTTTTTCTATGAGCTGATCCTTTTCTTCTTCGGATTCAAAGGTGGTGAGACGGGAGAATGATTTTGGCGAAGAAGAAGTGTTGCCAGTGTTTGCGCTGTGGCTGGCAAGATAAGTCGGGGTAGTGAAAAGATTATTCCAGCGGCGATTGAGAGTAGAATTTTTGTTAGAGCGATACATGTAGGAGTAGTTTTCGGTTAGATCGCGATAACCGCCTGACTTAAGAGCGGCAAGGGCGTCTTGGGCGCCGCCAGCATGAGTGACGGTGCAGTTAAATGGAGTATCCCAGTTTAGATAATAAATACGAAGGGAGCGAATTGGCCCGATAGCGGAGACGGTTGGGTTTTTGAAAATGGCGGCGAAACGCGTGATGCCGGCTTCGGCAATAGCCTCAAAAACAATGGAGGCTTCGGTTAGACCGGCTTGAGAACGAGCACCGTCGGTCCCGTTGGGGATTTGGATGCAGAAAATTGGTGAAGAGTTAAGCGAAGCGTCTTCGATGATATTGCCAGTAAGATTATCGTAAATATAAGTTTTTTCTTCGAGTTGGATAGCGTGTTGATCGTGGGCGGAAAAAGTTTTTTGGAGAAAAAGATAGCAGAAAACGGCTGAGGCGGAGAGAAAAACTACAAAAATAGCAAAAAGCGCGACTTGGAGGCG
>DCGC01000040.1:0-4616 GCA_002315165.1 Candidatus Saccharibacteria bacterium UBA1788
TAACTCGTCATCATCGCTTGCTCGCCGTTCATAACGTGCCCAACCATCATCGCAAATAGAGTATTTTCCGACAAAAGTTCAACTATTCTTCCGTCTTTCGCCTCTGGCAAATCCCAGTCTTTTTTCTCCAGCCCCCACAACCTAGCCGATACCTTATAAACCTCGTCGAGCTTATTACTCGTGGTTTCATCAGGGGAAAACAGATAAAAACTCGGGTCCTTTTTAATGCGGTCCGCTAACATTTCGCCGATTTTTCTCGCCGAAGAAAAATTCTCTCCGCCAGGATTGTCTACTCGCTCAACCATTCTTCACTCCAATTATAAGATTTAAGCCAACTTTCCAGATTTTTAAGCTGTTCCATATTCGTTTTTGCTTCTTTCAAAGGAATCTGATGCGCCAAAAAATTCCCTGCAACTTTCTCTCCGCTTATTTCTTCTGGCCCGCCATTACCTTTTTTTGTCTTCATTATAATAAATGGCGCCTCTATTTCGCTCGCGGCTTTTAATGCCGACTGAAAACTATCTGTCTCCTCTCTGTCAATCACGATTGGCTCATACCCAAACCCTCGGACTAGCTCTTTAAGCTCACGCTCAGATTTTCGTCCATAAATTGTTGGTCCAGAAATTTTATAGCCGTTTAAGTGTAAAATAGGAATTACTCTGCCGTTTTCTGGCTGCTTCACCAATTTCGTCAAATTCATCGAGGCTAGAGTCGTTGCCGTCTCCATTTCTCCATCACCGATCAAAACCGCCACCGTCTTTTCTGGATGCCTCAGTACCGAACCAAAAGCCGCGCCTAAGGCATAACCTAGCTCGCCACCCTCAATTACCACCCCAGGGGTCATCGGGCTGGAATGAGAAGGGAACCCTTCTGGCCAAGAAAACTTACGGCATAAATCCTCAACAGAGATATCGCCCAACTCTCCATCTAAAAATAAATTAGCTTGCAAAGCCGGAAATCCGTGTCCGGGTCCTAAAACAAAGGAGAAATTTTCATCATTTCCAAAAAACTTTTTCAAGTTTGCATAAATCAAATTTATGCCATGGCACGTTCCCCAATGTCCCAGCAGGCGCGGTTTTATGTCGTCGAAAGTTAACTCTCTTTTTAGAAAAAAATTATCTTGCAAAAATAACTGCGCAACCACCAAATAATCAGCCGCTCTTACTCTTTCGCCCACATCTTTTATCATAAGCGTATTATACTACATTTTTCCCTGACAGGAAATATGTTATAATCATTTTATGAAACTATCAGAAGAACTAATTTGGCGCGGTTTTTCCGCCGAAACTACTATCAAAAACCCTGAAGACCTTGACACTCGTGCCTCGAAAAAGTTCTATTGGGGCGCCGACCCTTCTGCCGATTCTCTTACTATTGGCAACCTCGCCGCTCTCATGATGTGCGCTTGTTTTGTCCGTCACGGCTATGAGCCTTATCTTCTCGTCGGTGGAGCTACTGGCCAGATTGGTGACCCAAAGGAAAACGGCGAACGCGATCTTAAAACTCTCGACGAGGTAGCCCACAATAAAGCCTGCCTAAAAGAGCAAATTTCCCGCGTTATCAACGCCGACAATGTCACCATGGTTGATAATTATGACTGGTTCAAAGACATTAACTACCTCAGTTTTCTCCGTGAAGTCGGCAAGTCCTTTAGCATGACCCAGCTTCTTGATCGTCAGTTCGTCAAAAACCGTATCGGCGAAGGCGGCTCAGGCATCTCCTATGCCGAGTTCTCCTATACCCTTATCCAAGGTTATGATTTTCTCCACCTCTATCGCACTTACGGCATCGACCTTCAACTTTGCGGCGCCGACCAGACTGGCAACTGTACTTCCGGCATCCACATGATTAAACGCCTAGAAGGCGCTACGGCCGACCTTTGGTCCACTCCTCTCATTATCGACCCAGTCACCGGTAGAAAATTCGGCAAGTCCGAAGGCAACGCCGTTTGGCTCGCCGCTACCGATAATGGCTCAGGTAATTTCACCTCAGTTTTCGATTTTTATCAATTCTGGCTTAACCAACCTGACGAATCCGTCGAATACCTTATTAAAATCTACACTACTCTCGAAAAGTCCGAAATCGAAGATATTCTTGCCCGCCATAATGCTGCTAAAGAACAGAGAATCGCCCAAAAAGCCCTCGCTAAGGGCGTTACAGAGGTCGTACATGGCCAAGAAAAAACAAAAGCCGTCATACGCCTCTCCGAAGCTCTCTTCGCTCCTGAGGGCCTTAGCAGGCTAAATAACAGCGATTTAGAAGATTTTGCCACGATTTTACCATCAGTCAAACAGGGAACCGACGTCGTCGATGCGCTTATTGACCTCGGTTTTGCCGAGTCAAAGAAAAAAGCTCGCGAATTCATTTCTGGTGGCGCAATTTCTCTCAACGGAGAAAAACTCACCGCCGAAGGCGCTCTCCCAGCCGGCGTCCTGAAAAAAGGCAAAAACAAGTTCGCTATCGTCTTATAGATTTTTTAGTCCACCCTTGCTACAATATTCTTATGATTATTGCAATTTCCGATCTTCATATTAACCGGCTTTTTTCTGCGCGCCTTGCGAAAAAACTACTCCTTAAAATTAAACTAAAACGCCCAGAAGCGATTTTCGTTCTCGGCGATTTGGTTGATTTTGTCAATGACCTCGCTTACGAGTCCGTAGAAATGGTTGCCCTCGATTTTTTCCGTGGTCTTGCCGATATCGCCCCAGTTTATCTAGTCTACGGTAACCACGATTCAACCTATAAAGTCAGCGGTTCTAGGAAAGAAATCATTCCTACTACTTTTCGCTCTGCTCTAGCCGCTATCCCTAATTTGGCAATCCTCTCTAACTCCTTCATCGAAACCGACAACTTCTTTATTGCTGGCTTCGAGCCTAGTTTTGCATATTATCACCCCGCTAAAAAACCATCCGAACCCGCCGCCTTATTCTCCGAGGAACTAAAAACCTTCCTCGAAACTTTGCCGTCTCTCCCTGATAAGCCTTCTTTTTTCCTTACGCACTCTCCGATTAACGGAGATATCCTAATCTCTAATCTTAAAAATTTCGACCATATTTTAACCGGCCACATGCACAATGGCTGTCTGCCGAAATGGCTTCTCTGGCTTCCAGGTCATCGCGGTCTTATCGGTCCGGACAAAAGGCCCTTTCCAGATTACGCCCGTGGCAAAGTTTCCAATCTTACCATTTTGCCGCCAATCTCCACTTTTCCTAATCACCTCTTCTTTCTCCAACCTCTCTACCCTCGTTACATTTCCGAGATAAAACTTAAAAATAACGGCCCCAAGAAGCTTATTTAATCTGTTATAATAGCCTAAAAGCAAGGAAAAATATGAAAAAAGTTCTCTCTTTCGACGTCGATCAGACTCTTAACGTCGCAAAAACTCCTATTCCAGACGAAATTGCCGAGCTTCTCACGAAATGTCTCGACAAATTCGAAGTTTGTCCAATTTCTGGCCAAAAATTCGACCAATTTTTAATCCAAATCGTTAATCGCCTTGTCGAATTCGGTGCGACGAAGACCCAACTCACCCATCTCCACCTTTTTGTCGCCCAAGGCACCCAATATTATCGCTTTAATCTGGCTAAAAACGATTGGGAACAGGTCTATAATTATCCCTTAACCGACGAACAGGTTGCTAAAATCACCTCTGCCATAAAAACCGCCGCTACGGAACTGGGCTATTGGGAAGAAGACAAATTAGCTTTAGGGGACGAAATCATCGAAAATCGCCTCTCCCAGGTTACTTTTTCCGCTCTCGGCCAAAAAGCTGGCACAGAAGCCAAATACGCTTGGGACCCAGATTGTAAAAAACGCGAAAAAATCGTTGCTCGCTGTAAAGAACTCGCCCCTGAATTCGCTTACGAAATTGGCGGCACGACCTCTATTAACGCTGTCACCCCAGGCATGAACAAAGTTTTCGGTATGACCCACCTTCTTGACGAGCTTAAAGTTGCGAAAGAAGATATTTTATATTTTGGCGACATGACTCAGCCAGGCGGCAACGATTATCCTGTCGTCGAGATGGGGATAGATACGATTACCGTTCGCTCTCATGAGGATACAGCATACGCCTTGCGTGGAATCTTAGGTGTGCTAAAATAAAAGCATGAAAACTTTCATTGTGGGCAACTGGAAGATGAACTTCACAATCGGAGAATCTTCTTTATATCTTCATAAACTCTTACAACGCCTTCCGGCATATCGCGACATCGAAGTCGTCGTTGCGCCATCACTAATCGCTCTTCAGCCCCTTTCTCTCCAAATCGACCGTCGCAAGATGAAACTTGCCGCCCAAAATTTCCACTATCGCGACTTCGGCGCCTATACCGGTGAAGTTTCCGTAAACCAACTCCGTGCCCTCGTCGATTACGCTATTATTGGCCACTCCGAGCGCCGCTATGTTTTTCACGAAAGCGACAAAGACATCTCCCAAAAAGTCGCTGCCGCAATTCGTGCCGGTCTGACCCCTATTCTCTGTATCGGCGAAACCGAAAGCGAACACACTTTTGGCGAAACCGCTGATGTCTTACGCGACGAACTTCTAGGCGGTCTAGCCGAAGTTTCTAGCGAAGATCTTAATAAAGTCATCATCGCCTACGAGCCAATTTGGGCTA
>DCGC01000040.1:4678-39355 GCA_002315165.1 Candidatus Saccharibacteria bacterium UBA1788
GCAAAACCCTTATCGATGCCTACGGCGAAAACGACGCAAAAGAAGTCCCGATTCTCTTTGGCGGCAGCGTTAATTCCTCCAACGCTGGTGGCTATCTCACTATCCCAGGCGTTAATGGCCTCTTGATTGGCGGCGCCAGCTTGATTGCCCCTGAATTTCTTGATATAATAGAAACAGCTAAAAGAGTTCACCAATGAATAAAAACCCCTTAGAGTCTAACGCTTCGCATGTTCGCTACATGGATTTTATTGCTCCAAAAAGCAAGCCAATCCCTTCTGGTCGCCCAGTAAAAGACCTAAAACCAGCCCAAAAACCAGCTCCGAAGCCCGTTTCTAAACCAGCCCAAAAACCGGTCCAAAAGCCAACCCAAGCGCAAGCTCCAAAACTCGATAAAAAAGAGTCTCCAGACGCAGCTAGCTACACCCTCGGCGGCAAATCTCCGTTTTTGACCTCTGTAACCGTAGAAAAACGCCCTCTTTCTGGCGCCGCTCCGACTAAACCAGCTAAAAACATCTATCCCGATAAAAAACCAATCGTTCCCGAACAGAAAAAAACAGAACCAACCAAAATTATCAAGAAAAAAGAGAAGAAATCTGGCGGTTTTGGCGTCTTTTTGATTATTGTCCTTACTATTATCCTCGGCGCTCTCGTCGGTGCCGCCGCCTACTTTGTCTTACCTAAATAGGGAACCACATGGAAGAAAGAACTAAGAGAAAACAAAAAAATCTCACCCGCCAAATCACCTTTTGGGCTCTTTGCGCCATTATTATCGCCGTTGTGACTTTCCTAATTGTTAGCCTCATAAAAAACAACCCTATCTCTCCCGACGTCGAAGCTGGCGAAGAAAACTCCGAAGTCTATGATGATTCCGACTTCGATTGGGATGCTTGGAACAAAGAATTAGAAAAACTTCGCCAAGAATCCTAAACTGTGTTATAATACACTAGATGGTGGGATTAGCTCAGATGGTTAGAGCGTCTGATTGTGGTCCAGAAGGTCGTCGGTTCGATCCCGATATCCCACCCCATCATCTTAACAATTTGCGAGTGTCGTACAGCGGTTAGTATACAAGTTTTCCAAACTTGGGATGAGGTTTCGACTACCTCCACTCGCACCAGTTTAAGAGGCCGAGAGGCTCTTTTTTTATAATACTCTTGCTTTTTTGTAAAAAGTATGCTATAATAAAACCATTACCGTAAAACAGGTCAAATGCGACCGTCACGGTCGTAAATTAAATTTTAGGAGGTTGTGTTTTATGAGTAAAAAGAACAGTGTTTTTGGCGAGGCTTTTGGAGAATTAGTTCCCAAGAAAAAGGAAACTACCCCTACAGAACCGAAACCGAAGAAAACGTCCCCCGCTTCAACCCCAGCTCCTACGGAGGAAGAAATTCAAACCCGTATTGAAGCCGCAACAACTATCGTTCGTATCGAGGGCGAGAAAAAGGCGGAACAGGCAAAGAAAGAGGCTGAAGCAAAAGCCCAGAAGGCAATCGAAGAGGCGAAAAAGGCCGCTGAAGCGAAGTCTAAAGCGGAAATCGAAGCAGCGAGAAAAACCTTTGAGGCAACTCCCGAATATCAGGAGTTCCTGAAACAAAAGACGGCAGCAGCAACAGCAACCACGACGAACGAAGACCGCCCCGCTATGGAAGCGGTACTGAAATCGCTTGCAAGTTTTGCAAAGAAAGACCCGCAGTTTGCGGCAAAATTCTTCAAAGCTGCTCAGCCGTTCGCACCGAAGACCTATGGCGCCTATCTCAACATCGGTGGCCAGCTCATTTCCGTAAAAGAATTCGGTTCGATTCCTTCCGCTCTCACTCCAGAAGTGTACGAAACCCAGAACGGACAGCCAACAGGCAATCCGCTCAAAAAAGAGGATGCAGAAAAACTTCTGCCTACACTTCTCTAACCCCCTCCTGACCCCTAGCAGCCAGCTAGGGGTCTATTTTTTGCCATAAGCGCTAAATAGTGGTAATGCTATTGACTTTTTCCCTAATCTGTGATACAATAAGGACAGTCTACGCAAGTGTGGCAAAGTGCTTACGTAAACGGTCCTTAAAACCGAATCATCTCAGGTACAACCACGTACCTGAAGTGTGTGTAAAAGGGTAAAAACTATATTATTGAAGGGGGTTATCATAAATGTTGATAACAATTTTACAGTTTATTATTGCTCTGTGTTTTTCGTTCTATGTAGCGAAAACGCTCGACGATGTTTGTCATGCGACATTCATCGAATGGAAAAACCGCGAAGACCGCGCCGATTATAGAAAGCCGCTCAAAAGGCTCCCTCTAAAAATTTGGCTTGCGATTATTGCGGTAGCAGTTGTGCTCTCCACCGTTCCGGTGGCCTTGCACGGCTTCTTAAACCTTAAATGGGTTTGGGTATTTCCCGCAGTTTGCGCTATTGCACTTATCGTTTTGATGGTGCGCGCAAAAACAGTTCTCCAGCGCCAGATGACATTCTGGTTTGCAGTTCCTTTTGTAACTGCAACCGCGTTTTGTCTTTGCTCTGGGTTCTTCAACTTCCTTGGCTATTTTGCTATCGGCGCAATAATTCTTCTCATCGCATCATTCATTAAAAGTTTCTTCCAAAATCGTGCAAACGAAGATAGTGAAGACGAGCCTGACGATGATGAAGATGATGACGAAGAAGCAACTTCCGATGACGATTCTGACGACGAATCCGATTCTGATGACTCTAAATCTGAAGACGAAGACGATTCTGAAGATGACTCTGAAGACGATTCCGACTCTGACGAAGATGACGATTCTGAAGACGATTCCGATGACGAATCTGACTCTGAATCCGATGAGCCCCGCAAAGGAAAGAACTGGTGGAAATGGTTACTCGGCGCTCTTGTTCTCGCAGCAATCATCCTTGGTCTAATTTTCGGACTTAAGAGTTGCAGCAAGGACAAAGAAGAGCCTACGAAAACCAACCCTAAGGGAACCTATAGCGACATCGTCTCTGTAGGCGACCTCACCCGAGAGAGCCTCAAAGAGAGATTCCCCAACTGGGATGCATCTCTCAGCAAAAACCAATTCTCGAGCGAAACTAAAAATCGCGTTGAGAAATCGGGTTTTAGCGACGCCGTTGACTTTCCTATAGTTAACGACGGAACTGAACTCGCTCAGGTTCAAGAACAAATCCTGCACAGTCCCGTATACGCTGATATGGTCGCTAGAGGATTACTCGAAATCGAGCTTTCCGAAGCTTCCATGAAGGAGCTTGCTCCTTGGCTCGTTAAGTTCGTAGAACTTAATGATGCTGCCATGAAAGACGATACGAAGGGCTGGACTATCTGGCTCGCGAAAGACAAGGATGGAAAGATTATCTTAAACGATAATTATTTCGACTATGCCGCTCGCATTGCTATCATGCTTGATTATTTCAAAGCAGATGGCGTTAAAGCAAAAGAATCGATAGTCAACTTTCGCTTGCCGATAAGTGACGCCGATGAATTTGCAAGGACAGAAAAGTCCGACGCACAGGAGAATAAGGAAGCTTTTATCTTGAACTATGTCAGAAAAGATACTAAAGGTATCGAAGCGACAATCGGTTTCAACATGTTCGATAAGCGTTTCGAACGCTTCGAACTCGAGAAACCAGTTCAAAAGACTGAAACCACAGCGACGACGACTTCCACTCCTACGAAAAAGACCACGCCAAAAACTCCTATAACGGAGCCTGAGCCTACCCCGTCCGAACCAACTCCTGAGACGACCACCCCTAAAAAGGATACGTCAAAGGACCCAGTTAACCAGGGTAACGCACAGCGCGGCGGCGGTAAAAATAAAGGGTCAGACGGTGCTGGAACTTACCAGCCTAATGACCCGCAGGAAACTACAGGAAAAGCTGCAGAAACAACCAGTAAACCTGCAGAAACTACCAAAAAATCCACAGAGACTACAAAAACTTCTGAGACTACTAAAAAGTCTGAAGAAACAGTCCATGTGGACGACAACTACCAGCCCGATCCGGAGCCGGCAACAGTTACATCTGATTCTCACGATAATAAGAATCAGAATGCTGGCACGGAAAACGGCGAATTCTATATGCCCTAACCCTGGGCAACACACACCTCCCCGGCGACCTAGTCGCCGGGGAATCCCAAGTTTGTATTTGAGACGATTCGGTTTTATCGATTAGATGAAAGTTAACAATTTGGCTAGCAGAAGTCTAATTAAAAATATTTTTTGAAAGGATCATTTTATGAAATCTACTATTAAATCTGCACTTAGCATCACAGCTGCTGCTGCTCTTGCTGGTGTTGCTGTTGCCCCTGCTGCTTTTGCTTGGGGTGATAACGCTGGTGGTCGTGCCAGTTACACTCTCGACCAAATCAACTCTGGCGTTCTTGGCAACAAGATCGTCCTTAACTCTATCTCCGATTCAACTATCGGTGATGAAAAGAACTTCGTTGGCGCTCGTTTAGATAACGGCGACAATGGCGCTTCTAACGTTTGGAACGGCAATGAAATTAATGTCGAATCTGGCAAAACCTACATTGTCCGTCTTTACGTTCACAACAACAACCCAAATGGTACCAATGCTGTTGCTACTGGTGTAAAAACTACGTTTATTATTCCAGAAACAACTTCTAAATCCGTTGAAGTCAACGGTATCATCAACTCTAACAATGCTACCCCTTCTAAATATTGGGATAACGTTGTCTTTAAAAGCAATTCAAACTTCCACCTAGAATACGTTAAGGGTTCCGCCCTTCTCGAAAATAACGGTATTGGCGCTAATGGTGGTGTTAAACTTAGCGACGATATCATTAGCTCCGGTGTAAAAATCGGCTACGACAAGCTTGATGGTAAAATCCCAGGCTGTTATCAATATGCTTCCTATGTTACCGTTAAGGTTAAAGCTGTATTTGATAACGCTATCGTAGAAAAACAAGTTAGCAAAACTGGTGAATCTGGTACTTGGACTGAATCTATCGATGCTAATATCGGTGACACCGTCTACTATCGTATTCACTATAAAAACACTTCTGGCTCTTCCGTAGAATCTGTTGCGATTAAAGATGTTCTTCCTACTAACATGGAATATGTTAAAGGCTCAACTATTCTTTATAACGCATCAAACCCTAAAGGTATCGCTCGTGACGATACTATTACGACGACCGGTGTTTACGTTGGTGGCTACGCCAACAACGGTGACGCTTACGTTGTCTTTGCTGCAAAAATCGTTGATAAAAACCTTGCTTGTGGCAAAAACAAACTTGTCAACTGGGGTCAAGTTACTGCAAATAATAAAGTAACCCAAGATTCTGCTGACGTCATGGTTGCTAAAACCTGTAGCGAATCCACTCCAGAAGAACCAGTCGAAGATACTCCAGAAGTTCTTCCAAAAACTGGTGCAACCTCTGTTGTAGTTACTGCCCTTGGTATTGGTTCTGTAATTACTACCGCAGGTTACTACATTGCTAGCCGCAAAGCTTTGCGCTAATTGACCGCTCTAAAACTTAAAAGGGTCGGCCAAAAGAAAATCTCCTCCCAAAACGGGAGGAGATTTTTGTTAAAAAATACTTTTATTGAAAATTCTTATGCTATAATAAAACTGTATGGATCCAAATGGTATTTTTTCTAATAATAGCGAGCCGGTCTCGCCAACCCCTCCGGCCTCGCCGATTTCGCCAACCCCTTCTGCGCCAATCTCTCCAGCTGGCGATATCATCCTTGGCGGCAATAACCCAAAAAAGAAATCTAAGAAACCATTGATAATCACTATTTTTGTAGCCATCTTCATTGCTGTAATTTTGGTGGTAGTGGTATTACTCAAACAGGGGGTATTAAGTAAAAAGCAAGATAATGTCGACTTGATTCAAAACGGCACAGATGAAATTACGATGAACTGGAGCGGCGGGGAATTAAAAGACACAGTATTTGCTATTCGCATCGCAGAATCAGATAACCCTAACCAAATCACCGCATACTACAAAATACTCAACTCAGAAAGTCAAGGCTATTCGGAAAACCTTCAAGAACTCATTAAGGTATTAAATTATACTATTAACTATCGGACTGTTCGCGACGACCTGGACTCCATCTATTCAGAAAAAGGCTACGATGCTGCTAAAGAAATGATAAATAATTTTAAATACTCAGGAGACGATACGTTCTTAAAAAATATGTCTGACACCTATATCCAATATTATACGAATTACTTAAGCTCATACAATTTATTGTCTAAGAGTGGTTGTATTAAAACTGGGAGTTTAGACCAAGAATGTGCCGCAGAAAATGAAATATTCTCGCACACAGCCAAGTTTGATGGCGAAGCAGAGGATGCTTTAGCATATATGAAAGACGCGGATATACTTAAAGTCCTCAACACTATTGTTCTTAATACTATTTCACAATCTAAAAAAGGAAACAAATGAAGCAGAAACAAAAAATGCTGATATCAACATTAACGGCTTTAGTCTTTAGTGTTATTGGAGTACTTGCCACCAGTCACAACACGTACGCCGCGCTCGCCTATACGGACGATCAGCTTTATACGCTTTCAATTCTAAGTGGAGTAGAACAATGCTACCAAGCTGGCATTAAAGACAAAATACAGCTTTCAGAATTCGAAGATCTTACTAGTATTCTCAAACATCCAAACACAGAGATTAATATACCTACCCATATAGGTAACACGGTAACGAGGGGTGATATTAACGACCTCACCTGCAAACAAGCTATCAAAGGTTATAATGCTGGTGAATCTAAAAACTCAGCAAAAGGTTTTAATCAGCTAATTAAAAAGATCACCCATCCCGAAGACGCCGGTTACAAATTAACCAAGAAGACTGACTCAAGTAGTGATAGTAAAACAGAGAAAATTGCAATTTCCGACTATACTGGCAATACGAGCCGAAAAACGGTTAAGTTTAGTGGAAATGTAGAAATATCCAATGGCGGCACCAGTAGTGCGAATTCAGCAGGAGCAATAACAGCCACTTATAACTCGACCAAAATCGCCAGCGTAAGAGGCCAGCGCTCAATAGTTACTTTTCATTGCGCAGAGAACAGTACCATCGGTAACGCATATAATGAAACCTTTGACATCACGTATCAAGGAGGCTACGATAACCTTAAGAGCAGGCTCTACGAATTTGCTACGGGATGTATCCATAGTAATTTTTCTAATCATTTTGGTAATGACTATAATGCGGTAGACGTGACAATTTCGGAAGCTAATAGTAATAGTAATGATTCTCAAGTCTCTAATTATACCCCAGGGGACAGTAACAGTATTACTGTCGCCACGATTGCGTTCGCAAAAAACAATATAGATGCTGATGGCGCGTTGAGATGCACCAAGGACGGTGACCCGGCAACAACAACTAGCTGTCGCTTTGGTGTCAGCTCTAAGTATGCCCTATATTATCGCTATGTTCAGCAAAACGGGAACCTAACTATCCAGGAATGTAGTGAAACCAAAAACGCTAATGCCACCTACTCGCTTAAGAACGCAATAAACCAGTGGTGCGTTGTCGCTATTGGTGACCAATATGTACTCGACGAATCTTACTCTATTGTTAATAGGAGTGGTCGCCTAGAAAGCGGAACTATGACCGACGTACTTGAATGGTTAAATAACGAGGAATCCTATGAGTATCTTAAAGAAGCTGACTATGCGGAGTCGACGATCAGCGACAATGGTACTATTAAGGGTACTATTAGTTTGGACGAGCAAAAAGAAGCTTGTTACGACGGGGCTGGCACTTTCGGATGGCTCCTTTGCCCAGCAATCCAAGCCACCTCAGGCCTCGCCAGCGATATTTATGGCATGATAGAAAGGGATTATCTTAAAATCGATACGAGTTCGCTGTTTGACCTTAATGGTGCTAATGGCGGGGTAGCTTATAATGCATGGGATACTGTCCGCAATATCGCCAATATTGTCTTTGCGATATTCATCCTAGTGATTATATTCTCGCAGCTTACTGGCGTCGGAATCGATAACTACGGTATAAAACGCGTACTTCCTCGCATCATTATTGCTGCTATCCTCGTTAACGCTAGCTGGTTTATCTGCCGCATCGCAATAGACTTAAGCAACGTAGTTGGCCTTAGCCTTGGCGATATTATCAACCCAGGAGTAATCGAAATAGATGCGTCCGTAGCCGATATGGCGGCAGACAAACTCTCTGTATATTCTAGTTATGTTGTTACCTTTGGTGGAGCAAGCGCGATTGGTCTCATAGCTTTGTTTATTAACCCAGGCTTAATTCTTTCTGTTTTGCTTGCACTCTTGGTAGTAGTTTTTGCCGTGATTTTCTTCTGGCTCATCCTTGTCGCTCGCGAAGTTGTTGTTGTTCTTCTTATCATTCTCGCTCCGCTCGCCTTTGTTTGCTTCCTCTTCCCAAACACCGAGAAGCTATTTAAGCGCTGGCTTAAAATTGCCGAAGCCGCAATCATTCTTTATCCACTTTGTACGCTTGTTGTTAGCGGTGGTCGACTTGTCGGGGCAATCATGGCCGAACAAGCAAACGCATATACTGCCAGTATTATTTCCACGTTTGGTTTTCTAGAAAAAGGCAAAGGCATGCGCCTCGCCGCTATGCTTGTCCAAGTTATTCCATACTTCTTTATTCCTATGCTACTTAAAAATTCAATGGCCGGACTTGGCAACCTTGGCGCTAAAATTTCCGGTCTTGGCAGCCGCCTCGGACGCGGACTCTCCGGGAGCATCAGAAAGTCTGATGGTTTTCAGAACGCGCAAGAACGTTCACTTGAGCGTAAAAACCGTATTAGGGCAGGCTTGGACAAAGACGGCAATATTGCAACCGGAAAACGCGCTAGGTTTGCACAAATCGCAGCTGGTGGCATAAGTAAACGCACTGTGGCTAAATCTAGAAACGCTTATCTAAAAACCCAGGATGAAAAATATAAATATGGACTTTTGGATGACCAAGACCACTTAGACGCAGCGAGAATCTCTCAAGAAAAAGCAGCCCAAAAGGCAGCTATGGCCGATCAGATGGTGCTTGTTAATGATGCTACTAGAAACGGCGAGGTCGAAGAGGGAGATAATGGGTTATTCGCTATGTATGATGAAGCTATGAACTCAGGCAATACTACTCGTGCTAGGGCTATTGCGGAAATCGCAGGCCGTCGTAAAGATACCGCAGCTCATTTCTTGGAACACCATGACGAATTTGTTGCTAGCGACAAATTTACTGGCGACAAAGGAATTACTGCTGATGTAATGAAGCAAATTGCTACTGGTGATGGTGCGAAAAACTTCCGTGCCGCCGATGGCGTTCGCTTTGAGTATGCTTCTCAATACAACAAGGGAGCTACGGAGGCATCTTTCGAAGAGTGGCGACAGAGCGGCGATAATGTAAGTACTGCTATTGAGCACAATATTACTAGTGGTGCTGAACTATATGGTCAAAAGAATAGTAGTATCGGTAAGCTCGCAGAAGATGTGGCTGCTGGCAAAGTATCAGAGACACAGCTTAGGCAGCTTAGAAGGTCTATTGATAGTACGAAAAGCGAACAATTCCAAGCAATGCACGGAGATGCGACTAAAGATGTTAACGTTGGTAAACTCGACAGTGCTGTACGTGAGCAGATTGCTAAGATTGATGCCGAGAGGGCCAGGCAAAACGAAGCGGCAGCTCGGAGCACCGAAGAATATTGGAAAGATCAAGGAATGTTTGATACCTAGCATAAAACTCCCCCATATGGGGGAGTTTTTGCTGTAAAGAAATTATTTTTTAGAATTTGCCGCGTTCAATACGTTCTCAAATAATACCGAAACCGTCAGCGGCCCCACTCCGCCAATTTTGGGCGTTATTGCTGCTAAGTCGTTGCGCTCGCGAATCTCGTCATTTATATCTCCGACTAGAATTCCGTTCTCGCTTGCCGTCCCAGCATCCACCACGACAGCCCCACTACGAACCATCTCGTTAGTAATCAAATGCGGATTACCCGTAGCCGTAATAATTACGTCAAAGTTCTTCAGCTCGCTAAAGTCACTCCCCCGATGGAACACTTCAACGTTGAGCTCGGAGTTTGTAAACATCTTGATGAGTGGCGCCCCGACCAATCTTCCTCGCCCAACAATGGCGATTTTCTTATCTTCCAGTTCAACCCCATACCCAGCAAGCAACCAATTTATAGCCGTCGCTGTTGCACTGTCATATTTTCCATTGCCGGACAAGCCGTCAACATCTTTTTCTGGAGCAATCAGTTTTACGACTTCGTCAGTGTTATCAGTATTCTTTAGTGGTAATTGCACAATAATGCCAGAAATGCTATCATCTGCGTTGCCTCGCAGAATCGCTTCCTTGATTTTTTCTTCCCCCTCAGCAAAGCAGTCTTCGACGACGACTCCGATATCTTCACCATATTGGCATTTCAAATTAACGTATTTAGTTATGACCGGATTATCGCTGTCGCGAATGATTAATAATTTTGCCGGCTTTTTCCTAGCCCTTAAGCCGCCAGCTAAGCAGCGTTGGCGCTCTTTAATATATCCGGCCAATTCTTTTCCATTTAAACTCTTCATTATTTTATCTCCACCGGCTCTTGCTCTAGCTCGACATTAAATCTATCTCTTATGATTTTTCTAATTTCTTCTCGTGCCGCCGCCAAATCGCTATAACTTTTTGCTGATTCGTTCATTAGCACTAGCGCCGCCTTGTCATTAACGGTCATTCCATGAAAGGTTTTTCCTTTAAGTCCGGCTTCTTCGATTAGCCACCCAGAATTTACTTTATTGCCAGCTTCGCTTTGCCAGATTCTTGCACCCATAGCCTCCAACTCCGCGGCTTTTTTATCGTCAACATAAATATTTTTAAAGAAACTACCCGAACTTGCAATTTCTTGTGGATCAGGTAATTTTTCTGCGCGAATCAAAGATACTATTTTACGAATATTGCTTGGAGAAAAATCGGTTACGTTGTTTTTGTCGATATAATTTTGTAGCGACGTATAAAACGGCGGCTCTAGAGTTTTGTTTTTAGAAACTCTAACAGTCACAGCAATAATAAAATAACGGCCCTTATCTTCTCCATAGTTAAAAATTGATTTACGATAATCGAAATTCATTTCTGATTTTGGGATAGTCACTATTTTATTGGTCAACGAATCGAAAGCTTCGACGTTCTCTAATACTTGCGCAATATCTTGCCCATATGCACCGATATTTTGAACCGGAGCCGCCCCTAAACTACCAGGAATTTTAGACAATGCCTCAATCCCAGACAAATCTCGCTTAGTTGTAAATTCCACAAAATCATCCCAAACTTCTCCGCCCATTCCGCGCACAAAAGTTTCGGTCTCGGTCTCTCCAATAATTTCAATCCCGCGCAGTTTGTTTAGAAGAATCACTCCATCAAAACCTTCATCAAGCCCAATTGAATTTGCCCCACCGCCCAAAATGAAAGTTTTTAGGCCTTTTTCCTTTGCAAAATTATAGGCAGAAATTATATCCTCGACTGCTGATATTTCTATAGTATATTTCGCGGCTCCACCCAATCGCATCGTGGTTAGATTAGAGATTAAAACATCTTCAAGTATTTTCATATTCCAATTATACCATTTTTATGGTATAATTCGTAAAGAATTCGGTCCGGTAGCTCAGTTGGCTTGTCCGAGGCGTTAGCCGAGTGGATCATAGTCAGCACGAGCTCTCGTGCATTACAATTCGGTCCGGTAGCTCAGTTGGTTAGAGCACGAGCCTCTTAAGCTTGGTGTCGTGGGTTCGAGCCCCACCCGGATCACCATAACTCCATTAGAGCCAAGCGGCTCTTTTTTTATTACTTTCAGTTTAATTTCAGCTCTAGTCTCTATACTATAAGCTATAATATAGGGAGAATATTATGAAAGTTTTATACGTAGAAGACGCTCAATTTCTAGCTACGGCCGTCAAATCAAATTTAGAAAAACAGGGAATCTCGACCGACCTTGCTTTTGATGGGCGTGACGGCCTAGATAAGGCTCTCAAAAACATTTATGACTGTGTTATTCTTGACATCATGCTCCCAAAAATGTCTGGCACCGACATTCTTAAACGTATGCGCGCCAAAAACGTCACGACTCCAGTTATCATGCTTTCCGCTCTCCACGAAGTGGAATCAAAAGTTGCCAATCTAGATAATGGCGCCGATGATTATCTTGCTAAACCATTCAAGACCGTCGAATTGGTCGCCCGCATTAAAGCTCTTTTGCGTCGCCCTCCAGTCAAAAAATATTCAAAACTCGTTTTTAGCGATTTAACCTTTGACGAAACATCAATGACTCTCAACGGTGAACAATTAACTGCCAAAGAAAGTAAAATCATCGTTGAGCTTTTGCGCACCCCAGAAGCCATTGTTAATAAAGAATATTTGCTCGCTAAAGTTTGGGGTGACGATGGGGCTGGTGAAGCCAACTATATCGAAACTTACGTTTCGCGCATCCGTAAAATACTTAAAAAAGTTAAAAGCAACGTAAATATCAAAGCAGTCCGAGGCCTAGGATATAAAATAACGGAAAAATAGAATGTTCAAAAAACTCCAAAATAGAATTATTCTCATCACTATGACCATCACTAGCGTGGTATTACTCCTTGCTGATTTTAGTATTGCACTATCAATGTCTATCGCTCGACCCGAACCAACTCCTGAATTTGGAGCGGAAACTTTTCTTGGGCAGGGCGAAAATATTCGCGCTGAACTTTCTTATCATATCCAGCTCGATCGCAAAGAGGGGAACGACCGACTTTATGCGTCTTTAATCATTGTTAATATCGCAATCGAATTAATCGTCTTCTTGCTAGTTCGTAATCTATCTGGAAAAGTTATCGAGCCAGTCAAAGATTCTTATGACAAACAAAAGACCTTTATCGCCAATGCTTCGCATGAATTAAAAACTCCGCTTGCCGTAATCCAGGCTAATGTCGAAGCGCTAGAAGTTGATAATAGCAATCAACAATGGAAAAACAATATTGAAACCGAAATCGACCATGCTAGTCGGCTCGTCTCCGACCTATTGAACTTAGCCAAAATGGATGCCGGAACGACCGAAAAAAATAAACCAACAAAATTTGATCTTAATCTAGAATTAAAAAATCATATAGAAATTTTTAAACCAAAATTTGCTGGCCAAATTATCTTCAAGCCAAGTAGGCAGCGTGAATATTTTTTACCAAAACAAAATTTTATGCAAATCGTTGATATTTTATTAGACAATGCGACTAAATATGGCGATAAAAAAATTAACGTCATTCTTACGGAAAATAGTCTAACCATAAAAAATGACGGAACAACCATTGATAAAAATGATATCTCTAAAATTTTTGACCGTTTCTATCAAGCCGATAAAACAAAAGAAGGTTCCGGTCTTGGTTTAGCAATTGCAAAATCACTTTGTGACATAAATGGCTGGCAAATTTCTTGCGAAGCTGCCAGCCATTCTAGCAAATTTATTATTAATTTCTAGGCGGATTCTAATTTCCCTCGCGACAATCTTAGAACTTTGTCTGCATGACTTGCGACTTGGCGAGAGTGAGTTACGATAATTACGATTTTATTTTCCTTGTGTGCAAGATCTTGAAAAATTTTGATAATCTTTTCCTCAGTGTCCTCGTCTAGATTCCCAGTCGGTTCGTCTCCTACGATAATCGGCGTGTCGCTAGCTAAAGCTCTAGCAATAGCAACTCTCTGCTGCTGCCCGCCAGATAATTTATTGACAAGCCTTTTTGAAGTTGATTCGTCCAACCCTACTTTTTCAAGATATTTTAGCGCTGTATTTTTTTGTGTCGATTCCTTAGTGCCTTCCTTTGCGAAATCGATAGCAACCTGCACATTTTCTTCAGCTGTCATATATTTAATCAAATTAAAAGACTGGAAAATCACGTTCACATAATGCAGCCGAAATTCATTTAAACCTATATCTTTAATTGACTTATCGTTATAACTGATATCACCATCTTGAATTTGGTCGAGCGCCGAAAGCAGTGAGAGTAAGGTTGTTTTTCCAGACCCGGACTCTCCCTTAATGGCGTAAAACTTTCCAGTCTTAAACGTCGCATTGATATTTTTTAATACGTGTACTGGCTCGGCTTGATTCGTGTAAGTAAAATTCAATTTTTCAATTTTTAGTTCGCCCATATTATTCCTTTCCTTGTAAAATTTCTTTTGGTTGATATCTTAGTACATTCATTGACGGTATTAACAATGCGAACAATATTACCGAATATCCGCACACGAACAATAGAACGAAATCCGAGAATTTTGCATTAATATCAATTTCGTCAACAACCTCAACGTCGTTATTTTTATTTAACGGCGAATTAGGAATTTCTGATACCCCACCATCATTTGGGCCACCGCCAAAATTCATACCCATTCCGTCTGCAGTTGTCGGTCTTCCGAAATTATTCTGGACCTCAGTTTCTGCTGAGGCAATTTGCGATTCCAAAATACCTTGTCCCATCGCTTTTGCTAAAATCGTTGATGTCCCGCAACCTAACAAAAACGCAACCGTACCAACCAATGCAAGTTCAGCGAAAATTTGCCCAATAATATTTTTCTTTTTTGCGCCAAGGCTCAACAATACACCCATTTCGTATCTACGGTCTTTGACGTTAATCGTCACAATAAGAGTTACAATCGCGACGGATGCAATCAACACAATCACTAAAATCGTTGTCGCAAAACTCCCAACACTTTCTATTGGCCCAACCATTTGGTCGTAGGCCGAAGTATCTTCCGAAGCGACAATATTTTCTTCTGCTAGCTCTGGATAATTATTCTCAATTTCAGCTAAAAACGCCTCTGCATTTTCTGCCGTAGTTAATTCATATTTTACGTTTTCAACTCCGTAATCGCCATCATTATAATCATCGCTACTTAAAAACTTTGCCGCTTCCGTCACGTTCATATAAATCGTATTTGCGTTTGCGTTGTTTTCGGAAACATCATAAATTCCAATAATTTCGAGTTCAACTTCGTCGTCGGTATAAATATTTGTAAATGCGATTTTGTCGCCAACGCTTAGTTCATTTTCTTCGGCCAGGTCAACCGAAACGATAGCTTTGCCTTCGCTACTCTCGTCAAAATATTCGCCGTCCGTAATTTCCATCGTTCCATTTTTCACACCAGAAATAAAAGCGTACGAGTTAATGCCACTAATTTCAAAATCTCCAGATTCCTCAGCGCCGCCGAACGCCCCCATGTCAGGAAAATTATTTGACATACTAGAACTGCTATTTTCAACTGCCGAAATAGAATCAGAATCTGCTTTGCTAGTTATGCTATAAGTATAATCTTTAACGTAATCCGACCCAGCAATTTTATCGGCAATAGCTTTAGAAACGGTCGGACGCGTAAACTCTATTTTTTCACCACTTTGCGGAGCCTCGGCTTTCATTTCTTCGCGCAACGTGCCCATGTCCGCCGACAAAGTCACAGTTCCTCCAAGCGACGCTTTTGCATACTCGGTCGATTCGTTAACGGCTGATTTTATGATAATAGAAGCTAATACTAAATTGCTCATTGCAAACAATATCAAGCCAATAATTATTGAACGGCTAGGTTTCCTTATCACCGAAAGCCACGCTCGCTTTAACATATTTTTAAACATAGTTACCTTTCTTTTTTTATCATTGTATTTTTTAAAGCTAAAAAACAGCTGAAAAATCCTCGCATCCGACAAATCGACTAGCTCCTTGCTTTATGCTATAATTGCAGATATGCACCCGTAGCTCAGTGGATTAGAGCATCTGTCTTCGGAACAGAGGGTCGTGGGTTCGAGTCCCTCCGGGTGTACCAATTCTAAATAAGGTTATGATTTATGCAGAAAATTGTTGTTGCCGGTGGCGGCGTTCTGGGCAGTCAAATAGCTTTTCAGGCTGCATATTGCGGTTTAAACGTGACTATTTGGCTAAGAAGCGAGGAGAGTATCTCGCGCACAAAACCTAAACTCGAACAGCTAGAAAAAACTTACACCGACTTCATCAACGAAATGTCAAAAAAAACAGTTTTGGGCAATGGCATTGCCACTCCAGATAATTTCGACAAAAAATCTTGCCTCAAAAAAGTTAAAGACGCTGCTAAAAATATCAAAATCGAGCTTGATTTGGCCAAGGCCGTAAAAAACGCCGACTTAGTAATCGAATCAGTGACCGAGCAAAAACAAACCAAAATCAATTTCTACAAAAAGCTCGCTCCGCTTCTCGATGCTAAAACCATTATCGCTACTAATTCCTCAACTATGCTCCCGTCAACGTTTGCCGTTTATACGGGTCGTCCGGAAAAATACCTCGCTATACATTTTGCAAATTCAATTTGGAAAAACAACACTGCCGAAATTATGGCGCAGCCAAAAACCAGCACTAAGACTTTTAATGCTGCGATGAAAATTGCCAAGTCAATCAATATGATTCCTTTGCCAATTGCGCAAGAAAAATCTGGTTATCTACTAAACTCCATGTTAGTTCCGTTCCTGCTTAGCGCTCTCGATCTTTATGCTAGCGGCGTTTCTGATCCTGAGAGCATTGACATTGCTTGGACTGCTGGAACTGGCGCTCCAAAAGGACCTTTTGTTATTATCGACGCTGTTGGCCTTAAAACTACTTACGAAATCGTCGAACAATATCAAAAAGTTCCGAGCCTAGTCAATCCGCTTCTTAAAAAGATGATGATGCCATATAACTTCAAAGCTATGAAAAAAATCCTCAGCGAAAGAATCAAAGAAGGCAAACTCGGGGAACAATCCGGCGAAGGATTTTATAAATACAACTAAACTATAAAAATCTCCCTTTCGGGAGATTTTTTAGCGACCGTCTTTCAAATTTGGATGTTTGCGCTTGTCGCTGTGTTTGTGATTATTGTTACGATTTAGTTTAGCAATAACTTTGTTGCATTTCTTTCTCATACAAATTATTTTAACACGAACTATCTATCAAGTAAAATGTTTATGCTATAATATATTTAATATGAACGAATCTGAGATTCAGGCTAAACGCCGCGATAATGAAGAAAACGCAACCGCAAGCCGTGCGCGCATTTTAGGCCTGCCCTACCTCGATACTCGTTCTTTTGAAAATTCTATTCCGCTAGCCAATGACCTACTCAATGTTTCCGACATGCATAAAAATTTCGTCCTACCTCTCCAAAAAGGAGGGAACGGCGAACGCTATCAATTTATGGTCACTAGCCAAACCCCGAGCTCTATTATCCGCGATATGCGCCAAGATTATTCCAACCATGGTGAACGGGTAGATTTCTTTCTTATTTCTGGTTCCGCCTTCAAAGTTTTTATGTTGCGCTACGACCCGCCAAAAGAAGAGAACTATGACGACATTAAAATTTCCGCCGCTGGCGATTCCGAAACCATCACATCGGTTTCGCGCACGCTAAACGCCGTTTCGACCGAAAAAGTTTTTGATTTTCTTCTTGACCAGGCCGACAAACTTGGGGCCTCAGATATTCATATCGAAAACATGCGCGGAACCATTCGTATTCGTATGCGTGTTGACGGCATTCTCCATCCAGTCGCAGAAATCGGTAAAGACCGCTACCGTATCTTAATGGGGGAATTGTCGTCTCGGGCTAACGTCTCAACAGTCGCAACTACGCCCCAATCTGGACACATGCAAACCGACATTACTCGTGACGGGTCTACGCACACTCTTAATATTCGCGTGGAAACCGTTCCGACTATGTATGGCCAAGACGCAGTTCTTCGTCTCTTTAATTTTGACGAAAGCTTGCTCAACCTTGATTTGCTTGGCTTGTCAGAAAAGGAACGCAAAGAAATCAACGAAGTTATTTCTCACCCTCGCGGCCTCGTGCTGATGGTTGGTCCTACCGGTTCCGGTAAATCCACCACGCTTTATTCCATGCTTAACGCCCTCAACACGACCGAAAAGAAAATCATCACTCTCGAAGACCCAATCGAATATGGCATTGCCGGCATTTCTCAAATCCCAATCAACACTACCGACGGCGGCTCTTTTGCCGACGGTTTGCGCTCGGTTTTACGTCTCGACCCTGACGTTGTTATGGTTGGCGAGATTCGCGACGCCGATACTGCTAAGACAGCAATCCAAGCTTCTATCACCGGGCATCTTGTTCTTAGCTCTTTCCATGCCAATTCAACATCCGCAGCTTTTTCTCGCATGATTGACCTTATCGGTACTAACCCGATTTTCTCTAGCTCGATTCGTCTCGTAGTTGCGCAACGTTTAGTGCGTAAATTATCCGACAACAAAGAAGCCTACGAACCAGATGAAGCTACTAAAAAATATATTACCGACGTCCTAAAAGACGTCCCGGATTTTGATGCTAGCCATATTGAACTCTATCGCCCAGTTCCTACTAAGGACAATCCTTTTGGTTACGAAGGCCGTACTGTCTTAATGGAACAACTTATTGTTTCTGAAGATATTCAGTCCTTTATTCGTGGAGACGTTGAAGATATTAATACTAATGCTATCGAATCCGTTGCTAAGAAAAACGGCATGCTCACTCTAGAACAAAAAGGTTTACTCATGGCGCTTCGCGGTGAGACTTCGCTTGAAGAAATTTCCCGTGTGATATAATTAAATAACTATGACAACTGCGAAAGAAAAACAACCAAAGGTTTCTGCCGACTATAACGGCTATGACTATGAAGAATATTGGCGCGAGCATGATCGTGCTTATGAAGATGAAGCTGATCGCATGGCTATTCGTAAGCTTCTTCCTAAAAAAATGGATAATTTTGTTGATATCGGCGGCGGTTATGGCCGTCTTGCTAATGAATACCTTAAACGCGCTAAAAAAGTCACCATTTTTGATTATTCTAAAACCGAACTAGCCCAAGCCAAAGAAAAATATGGCGACAAAATCAATACCAAAGCTGGCGATATTTATCAACTACCGTTCAAAGATAACGAATTTGATGGAATGATGATGGTTCGCGTCACGCATCACCTAAAAGACCTCGAAGCTGCAATGCGTGAATTTTATCGCGTGCTTGCTCCTGGTGGTACTTTTGTTATTGAAGTTGCCAACAAAAGAACTCTGCCAAAAATGTTCCGATATTGGTTTAAAAAATCCGATATCAATCCTTTTGACGAAAAACCTTCCAATCAAAAAGACACCAATATGATTAACTATCATCCAAAATACGTCGAAAAAATGTTTGACAAAATTGGCTTTAAGATTGACAAAGTACTTTCGGTCTCAAACTTCCGCAGTACAACTCTTAAAAAAGTTTTTGGTGCAAAAACTCTCATTAAACTCGAGCAATCTGCCCAAGAAAACCTTGCCGGAGTTCGTTTCGCTCCATCAATTTATTATCGCCTTAAAAAATAATTATGATTGGCGTTTTTGATTCGGGTATTGGCGGCTTAACTATTCTGGAAGAACTAAAAAAAGTTCTTCCAGATGAAGAGTTTGAATATTTTGCCGATTCAAAAAATAATCCCTACGGCGAAAAGTCTGATGCTGAACTATTTAATATTACGCAAAAAATTTGTGAAAATTTTATTTCTCGTGGCGCTAAAATTATTGTTATTGCCTGTAATACGGCTACGACTCGCTGTATCGATTTTTTGCGAGCTACTTTTTCAGACACGATTTTTGTTGGCACTGAGCCAGCAGTCAAATTGGCATGCGACAGTGGATATAATAATATCTTGATTCTTGCCACGCCAGGCACTGTGGAATCATCACGCCTCGAACAACTTATCGTGGATAATAAAAAACCAAATCAAAATATTTCCACCCTTGCTTGTCCAGGTTTGGCGCATGCTATCGAAACAAAAAATTCTCAGCTCATTTCTGAACTGTTAGATAAATTCTTCCATAATCTAGATACCGATAGTTTTGACGCTGTAGTCTTAGGCTGCACCCATTATCCGCTCATTATAGGTGAACTAAAAAAATACTTTAAAAAAGCCGCCTTCATAGACGGACGCAAGGCAGTCGCTAAACGCGTACTGGAATTGGCGAGACCAGCTGGAATCGAACCAGCATTGTATCCTTAGAGGGGATATGTCCTATCCGTTGAACGATGGTCCCGTCTATTAAATTATACCTCTCTTGACATTTTTTTGCTAGTGCGCTATAATAGAATTATTCTGATATTGACCGACCTGAAAAAGGGCGGTTTTTTAGTTAAAAAGGAGAAAAAATGGAAGGTTTAGACCTCAAACAGATGTCAGCAATGGTTAAAATTATTGCTGAAGAAAAGAATTTACCAGAAGAAACCGTCCTTGACGTTATTCAGATGGCTATCGCGGCAGCTTGGCGTAAAGATAACGGCGATAAAGAAATGAATGTTCGCGCCGTTCTTAATATTCAAAGCGGCGAAGCTGATGTTTTTGTTGGCCGTGAAGTTATCGAGGATGATATTGCTTATAATCCGTCTACCGAAATCCCACTCAAAGAAGCTGGCAAGGATGCCAAAATTGGCGACATCGTTGAAGAAAAACACAAAGTTACGAACTTTGGTCGCGTTGCTTCTATGACTGCTAAACAAGTTGTTATTTCCCGCCTGCGCGAAGCGGAGCGTGATGCCGTCCTTACTATGTTTGAAGACAAAATCGGCACAGTCATGACTGGCACTATTGCTCGCGTAGAGTCAAAAGTAGTTCGTATTGATCTTGGTCGCGCTACTGGAATTATGCCTCGCTCAGAACAAATCGACGGCGAATACTATACTGTTGGATCGCGCATTAAAGTCTATCTCAAAGGCGTCGAACGCGGCGAACGCGGAGCGCAACTCATTCTTTCTCGCGGTTCCGAAGAATTTATTGAATACCTCTTCCGTCAAGAAGTTCCAGAAATCGAAAATGGTACCGTAGAAATTCGTGGTATCGCTCGCGAAGCTGGTCGCAGAACTAAAATCGCTGTTATGTCGACTGTTCCTGGCGTTGACCCTGTTGGTACTTTCGTTGGTGGTCGTGGAGTTCGCGTCCAAGCTGTTATGAACGAAATCGGTGACCGCGAAAAAATCGACATTATTAACTGGAGCGACAATATTTCCGAATATATTCGCGAGGCTCTCTCTCCGGCCGAAGTTCTCAAAGTAGAAATCGATGGCAAACGCGCCAAAGTTTATGTTACTGAAGACCAACAATCTATCGCTATCGGTCGCCAAGGCCAAAACGTCCGTCTTGCTTCCAAGCTTACCGGATACGAACTAGACATTGAGCTCGCTAAGGCGCCAGAAAAAAAGAAAAAACAAAACGTAGAAGATTCATTGCTTTCAGCAATCGAAGAAACTGCCGAAGAATAATCAATAATAAAATCCCCCGCCATACGGGGGATTTTTAGCGACCAAGGCTTGACCTAAATAGCTACTTTTGCTATAATCAAAGTAGCTATTTTTACTTGTAATTAAAAACTTAAAGGAAATATTTTTACATGAATAAACAAGAAGAAGAGCGCCGTGCCCGCCTTATGAAAATGCGCAATGAACGTCTCCCGGATATCAAAAAACAATTTGAAGAAGCCCAAAATCGTCGCTTTAACTCTAATTTTGCTCCAGGTGGCAAGGACGAAAAATTAGTCAAGAAAAAGGCTGCTGCTAAAAAAGCATCAACTAAAACCGCTAAAAAAGCCGCCGCAAGTGAGGTCGATAAGCGCCACGTCAACCTTTCTGTCTCTACGCGTAAAGGGGAAATGGTCCATCACCAGCGCATGCTTTCGCAAGACGTTAATGCACAAGCTACACAACATATTATCGGTGTTCCTGTTAATAAATCCCGCTACAACGGTTACAACGGTAGCCAGGTAACCAACTCTCAGCTCAAGACCGCGCGCCCGGATTCTGATTCTGTGCGTATTATTCCAATCGGTGGCGTTGGTGAATTTGGCATCGGCAAAAATATGACAGTCATCGAATATAAACAAGAAATAATTGTTGTAGATATGGGCACACTTTTTGCTAATGATGACTACCCAGGCGTCAACTATATGGTTCCTGATATTAAATATCTCGAAGATAATCGCGATAAGGTCAAAGCAATTCTTTTCACGCACGCCCACCTCGACCATATCGGTGCTTGTCGCCATCTTTTACCTAAATTCAATCTTCTTACACCGATCTATGGCACAGATTTTACTATTGGCATGATTAAAAAAGAGATGTCCGAGCTCGAAGACATCCCAGAATTAAACTATCAAGTTGTTGATCCACTTAAGCATGAAAAGTTCCAAGTTTCTGAACATTTTTCAGTTGAATTTATTCACGTCCTCCATTCAATTCCAGGTTCGGCCAGCATCGTTATCCGCACTCCAAACGGCACAATCTATCTTTCTGGCGACTGGCGCCACGAAGAAAAACCGTTAGGAATCCAAACCGACTACGAGCGTATCGACGAAATCGTCAAAACCGAAGGCATAGATTTAATGCTGAACGAATCCACTAATATTGACTCGCCTGGACATCACCCACACTCGGAATACGACGTTGGTGAAAATCTTGGTAAAGTCATGGACCACTATGCTTCGGGTCGTATTATTGTCTCTTGCTTTTCATCGCAAATCGGCCGTATTGAGCTTGTCCTTCGTGAAGCCGCTGCGCGCGGTCGCAAAGTCGCCTTCTCGGGCTTCTCTATGATTAATAATATCGAAGTCGCCCTACGTTCAAAATCGATTAAAGTTCCAAAAGACACCATCATGAAAATGGAAGACATCATTAAACTTCCTGATGATAAGGTCACGATTGTTTGTACCGGTTCTCAAGGCGAACTCAACGCCGTGCTTAATCGTATGGTTTCTGGCGTTCATAAATACATCAAAATCAAATCGACCGATACCGTTGTTTTTTCATCAAACCCAATTCCAGGCAACGAGCCTCATGTAGTCTCGACAGTTGACGGTTTGCTTCGTGAGGGTGCGCAGGTAATTCAAAACGGCAAAACTCACCTCAATAATCTTGGTCCGCTCCACCTTTCAGGTCATGCCTACTATGAAGACCACGTTGATTTTGTCACTCGTCTCAACCCTACGAACTACATGCCCTATCACGGCGAATTCTACATGCTCGAGCATAATGCCGAGATGGCGGAAAACGTTATCGGCATTCCAAAAGATCGCATCATTATTTCTGATGATGGCGATATTGTCGAATTCACTAAAGATAAGAAAATCCGTAAAAACGGACGTATTCAAGTTGGCAATAAACTTTATGATGATGCCGATCAGCCTGTCCATGAAGCTGTCGTAAAAGACCGTATTCACATTTCCCGTGAAGGCATTTTTGTCATTGTTCTTACCCTTTCTAAGAAAACTGGTCGTCTTATTAAAACTCCAGATATCGTTTCACGCGCGTTTATTTATCTCGATAACTCCGAGGAGCTTATCGGCAAAATTCGTCACTATCTTCGAGCGAAAACTGACAAATCAATTTCTACTGACCCCGAACTAAAAGTTCTCAAAGAAGAAATTAAAGAAGATATCACTCATATCTTATTTGATGCGACTGGTCATACGCCAATTGTTATCCCAGTTATCAACAAAGTATAGAAAATTCCCCCGAAATTTTCGGGGGAATTAATAAAATACGAGCCGTCTTTTTGTGTAAAATGTCATAGTGTCAAAACCTCTTCAACCCAGTCGCCGGGAGTAAAGGAATACACCTCGTTGTAGCCTGAATGAAACACCATCTTGCTATTTACGAAAACTCCGCTTTCGTCTCCGTACCAAGATTTCATGACGATTTTATCTCCATTCTTTGCTTTAAATTCAAGCGCGAAACCTTCTTTTTTCTGTAAGATTTCCAAAACCTTTTTAAACACCAAATCTTGTTTGCCTTGCATCTTAAGAACCCTCCTTCTTTAAATAAAACACACAAGACGGCTCCTTCTATATTATATCATATTTAATGGTATAATTATTCTATGCCCGAGTGGCGGAATTGGTAGACGCGCTAGCTTCAGGTGCTAGTCTAAGCAATTGGGTGTGGGTTCGAGTCCCACCCCGGGCACCATTTAGGAGGTAATATGGAAACGAATTTTTCAGTCGATCCGAAACTGGCCGAAAGGTTACTTTTCGAAATCGAATCTGACCAGATGGGTGGTTGGTATGACCTCCCAAATACATATAACGTTGACGAAATTAAACATATCAAAGAACTCGCAAGAAAAATCCAATCCACATCTAAATTTTTGGTTTGCATTGGAGTTGGCGGGTCTTATCTCGGCCATCGCGCCGTCATTGAAGCGCTATCTCCAAAATCACCGACCAAAATTCTTTATGCCGGGAACTCACTTTCTACTCGAGAATTAAATAAAGTCATTGACGAAATCGGCGATGATGATTTTTCGATTCTTGTCATCTCCAAGTCTGGCACTACTATTGAGCCAGCTCTTGCCTTTGACGCCTTTAAACAAAAGCTTCAAAAAAAATATGGCGAAAAAGATTCCTGCAGTCGTATTTTTGTAACAACCGATGCCAATCATGGCGCGCTTCACGACGAAGCTATTGCGAACCACTATGGAAGCCTTACTATTCCTAATGACATTGGCGGGCGATATTCTGTCCTGTCAACAGTTGGCTTATTGCCGTTAGCCGTTGCTAATGTTAATATCGACAAGCTTCTTGAAGGTGCAAAATTCTGTCGCGACAAAATGCTTAATACTGGCGATTTGGGAAATTCAATGTTGGTACGTTACGCTTTTGACCGTTACCGCCTCTATAAGAAAGACGGCTGCGACGTAGAGGTTTTGGCTAGCTTTGAACCAAGCATGTTGTATTTTAACGAATGGTGGAAACAACTTTTTGGTGAATCGGAGGGGAAAAACTATCAAGGCATTTTTCCGGCTTCAGTCGTCTATACGACCGACCTCCATTCTATGGGCCAATATATGCAGCAAGGTCGCCGCAATATTTTTGAGACTATTATTGAATTCGCCGATAACTCCGGTGCAAATCTTGCCGCCGAAAAAGCCACGGTTTATGCTCATCGCTTAGGCGGAATAGAAGTCTTAGAAATTAAAGTTCCGAGTCTCGACGAATTATCACTAGGCTTTTTATTCCAGTTTTTTGAAACCGCATGCGCCCTCTCCGCGAAACTTATGGGCATCAATCCATTTGACCAACCGGGAGTAGAAGTCTATAAACAAAAAATGCGCGAGCTGTTATAATATACTTATGGTAAAAAAGAAACGTGTCGTTATTGCGCTTGGCGGCAATGCGCTCCAAAAAAACGGCGAAGTTACTGCTGAGGCTCAAAAATCCGTCGCCTCAACAGTAGGTAAGATAATTGCCGATTTATCGGATAAATATGAAATTGTTGTCACCCACGGCAATGGTCCCCAAGTTGGCAATATCTTAATTCACGAAGAAACTGCCGCGACTGATGCTGCTCCGGCTATGCCGCTAGAGACTGCTGTCGCCATGAGCGGCGGACAAATTGGCTACTGGCTTTCACAGTCAATTTCTAACGCCTTCCAAAAAAAAGGCAAACAGAAAAAAGTCGTTTCAGTTATTACTCAAGTTGAAGTAGACCTTAAGGACCCAGCCTTCCGGCATCCGACAAAACCTATAGGGCAATTCTACTCCGAAAAGGCAGCACTCGATTTAACAAAGCAAAAAGGTTGGCTCATGAAAGAGGATGCTGGCCGCGGTTGGCGACGAGTCGTACCTTCTCCAAAACCAAAAGATATTATCGAAAAACGCGAAATCTCCGACCTGATTAACTCCGGCGCAATCGTCGTCGCTGTTGGTGGTGGTGGTATTCCAGTCTATCGCACTAAAATTCTACGCGTATTAAAAGGCGTTGACGCCGTTATCGATAAGGACTTCGCCGCTGAAAAACTCGCAGAGCTTATTAAGGCGGACATCTTTGTTTCCGTCACGGCCGTTCCTTTTGCCTATCTAAATTACGGCACAGAAGACGCAATTGCACTCCAAAAAATCACTCCGCGCGAAGCTGAACAATATGCTAAATCCGGTTATTTTAAAGCAGGCTCGATGCTCCCAAAAATCGAAGCCGTTACGGCCTTTGCTAAAAAAAGAAAAATAGGCATCATTACTTCAATCGAAAACCTCGAAGAAGCCTTAGAAGGCAAAACTGGGACAATTGTTAGCTAAAACGCTTGCGCTTAAAAAATATCATAATATAATAATATACATGGAAGATAAGTATATTTTGTCGCATTCGCAACCTACGCGAAAAGATTATATAGATACTGAAGATTTTGACCAATCAGAAATCTTAGATCTCATTAATCTTTCTCGAACAGTTCGCGATTATATAAAATCTGGTGGGGTTTTAGACACTCTATACCACCGTTCTTTAGCAATGATTTTTGAACAAAAATCAACGCGTACTAGAGTCTCATTCGAAGTCGCCATGGAGCAACTTGGAGGACACGCTCTCAATCTCGCTCCAGGTGCTATTCAACTTGGTGGGCACGAAACAATTGAAGATACTGCTCAAGTTATTGGGCGCATGTGTGATATGATTATGTCTCGCGTTGATCGTCATGAATCAATCCAAGCTCTTGCCAAATATGCAGCGGTTCCAGTCATCAATGGAATGTCCGATCGTAGCCACCCTACGCAAGGACTTGGCGATATAATCACTATCTTCGATCATCTTCCTGCCAATAAATCCCTAAACGAAGTTAAAGTTATTTTTGTAGGCGACTGTACTCAGGTATGCAATACACTATGCGAGATGACCACAAAGCTCGGTATGAATTTTGTCCATTATGCCCCAAAAAACAAATGGCTGAGCGAAGAATTTTTGCAACTTGGTCGTAAAAATGTTGAACAATATGGCGGGTCATGTGAAGTTTCTGATGATCCGAAATGCCTCAAAGGCGCAGATTTTATTTATACCGATGTTTGGTACGGCCTTTACGACAAAGAAACTCCAAAAGAAGTCTACATGAAGGACTTCTATCCTAAATACCAAGTAAACGACGACATGATTGCTGCGACTCATAATCCAAGCGTAAAGTTCATGCACTGCCTTCCAGCTAATCGCAATGAAGAAGTTACAGATTCAGTGCTCGATGGTCCTCACTCTGCCGCTTGGGATCAAGCCGAAAATCGCCTCACGGCGCAACGCGGTTTAGTATTGTATTTTGGCCAGGTTGCTCAAGCAACGCTCGATTATATAAAACAACAAAAGGAGGGCAACAATGCCTAGTAAAAAACGTAAATTCAGGCTGTTTAGTGCAGTTCTCGCTACAGTCTGTATAATCCTCGTAGGAGATGCCGTCGCGCCTACCGCGTCGATTGGTAATTCTCAGTATGCGTGGTGGATCTTAATGATTGTTGGGTTCTTCGTGCCTTATGCCTTGATTTCTGCCGAGCTTGGCACCCAATATCCTTCAGAAGGTGGTATGTATACATGGGTCAAAAACGCCTTTGGTGCGAAATGGGCCAGCCGCGTTGCTTGGTTCTATTGGGTTAACTATCCTCTTTGGATTGCCTCTCTTGCCGACTTGGTCACCTCACTATTAATGACCATGCTTGGCATTGATTTGTCTATCCAGATGGTATTAGCAATACAACTTGTATATATCGCCCTCGTCACAATACTCGGTATGCTGCGCATTAGTCAGTCAGCTTGGGTTTCAAATATCGGCGCAATTATTAAGTTCGCCATCCTTGCTGGTATTGGTGGTTTGGGTATCTATGTTCTTTTGACTCAAGGTACAGCCAACCCTATCGAATCATGGCACGATCTTGTTCCTCTCGCATCTGCGGACGGCGGTATTGATTGGACCGGTGTTTCATTTGTATCTCTTATCATCTTTAACATGCTCGGCTTTGAAGTCGTCTCTACCTTCTATGATGATATGGACAAGCCAAAAAAACAAATTCCTCAAGCCATTATTCTTGGCGGTATCTTGATCGCTGTTTTTTATCTGCTCCCGTCGTTCGGTATTGGCGTAGGTACTGCAGTTTCAGACATCTCTACTGACACTGGGCTCCTTGATAGTTACAATATTCTCCTCGCGAACGTCGGGCTGAGTGCTGGCGCTATCAACGCCGTTATCGTCACTGTTGGAGGTTTATTTATCTACACTTTAATTGCCAACATTTCCTCATGGAACTTTGGTGTTTATTCGGTCATTGCTTATTCTGCAGAAGATGGTATGTTCCCGAAGTCTTGGACCAAACGCAATAAAGATGGCGTTCCGTATGTAATCTCTATCGTCACCGGATTAGTCGCTGCCGCTCTCGCAATTACAGGTATTGTGCTTAACTTCTTCTTCCCGGATTGGGAAGTCGGCCAAAACGTTTTCTGGGCATTCTTCGACCTTAGCTTGACCTGTTTGTTGCTAAGTTACATTCCAATGTTCGCAGCGTTTATAAAGCTTCATAAAAACGGTAAACAAGTCAAAAACGGCTATTGGCTCAAAGTTAGTCCAGTCATGCGCTGGATTATGGGCGTCATCCCTATGTTGCTTCTTATAGTTTCATTATTCTTCACCTTGATTCCTGCCCTAGAAACAGAAGCAATTTTGGACAATATGACTCTTATCGTTAGTACGCTCGTATGCGTTCTTGTCGGCGAGATTTTAGTGATAAGAGTAAAGGATAAAAAGACCAAAAAATTGGCCGCTAAATAAAAATAAAAGCAGTGGGAGAATAGGAAAAGAAATGAGAATTAACGATACAACTCCAAAGCAAGACGGATTTCATATGCCATCCGAGCTCGCCGAACATAAATGCACATACTTACTTTGGCCGGAACGTCCAGATAACTGGCGCAACGGTGCAAAGCCTGCACAAAAAGCTTTCAGACAAGTAGTGGAAGCTATTGCGAAGCACGAACCGGTTGTTCTTGGGGTTAATCAGTCTCAATACAGCCACGTTCTCGGTATGAACATGAAAAATGTCCAAGTAGTCGAAATTTCCAATAACGACTCTTGGGTTCGTGACACTGGCGCCACTTTTGTCGTCAATAATAATGGTGATATGCGCGCCATCGACTGGGCTTTCAATGGCTACGGTGGTTTAGTGAATGGCATCTACTTCCCGTGGGATTTAGATGACGCTATTGCCGCCAAAATGACAGCTATCGAAAATGTCGATCGCTATCGTTTGGATGATTTTGTCCTAGAGGGCGGCTCTATTCATTCTGATGGTGAAGGCACAATCTTAGTCACTGAAGAGACTTTACTATCCGAAGGTCGCAACCCAGATAAAACTAAAGAAGAAATCGAACAAATCCTTCTTGAATACTTAGGAGCCGAAAAAGTCCTTTGGGTTCCAAAGGGGATTTATATGGACGAAGACACGAATGGCCACGTCGATAATATAGTTCAATTCATTGCTCCAGGTAAGGTCATCTTGGCTTGGGAAGATAATCCGGAGGACCCTCAACACGAGCGTTCCCAAATGGCCTATAACTATCTTATGAGTGAGACTGACGCTAAAGGTCGCCATCTTGAAATTGTCAAGCTTCATGTTCCTAATGTAGTCACAATCACAAAAGAAGAATCCGAAGGCATTGATTCTGTCGAAGGCACTTTCCCTCGCAATGAAGGTGATAGGCTCCCAGCATCGTATATTAACTATTACAACTGCAATGGTGCGATCATTCTTCCGTTATTTAACGACCCACACGATCAAGCCGCGGTTGAAACTCTCCAACAATGCTTCCCAGATCGCGTAATTGAAACGATTCCGTTAGCTCGCGAAATTCTTCTCGGTGGTGGAAATATTCACTGCATAACACAACAGGTGCCAAAAGCTTAAAACAAAAAATAGCCCCGCAAGGGGCTTTTTTGTTACCTAGCAATTACTATACCAATTACCAACAAAATAATTGCGATTAAGTGAGTCAATATAGTCCTCTTCTGAAGCTTCTCTCGTCCAAACTTTGGCCAAACTAAAGTTAAAAGCAAACCAAGCAAAAAAGTAAAAACAACTTCAGTCGCCGTTCCCGTAGCCGATACTATTGCCATAGGAGCTAAAAGTAGAGCAAAGCGATAAATCAAATCGCTAGAAATTTCTAATACATAATCAGTCATCAAAACCCACCAGAATTTTAGCTTGCCACTTTTCATCATTTTGAAACAATACTTGCGCTCCTTTTTCAGGAAAAAAGTTACAATTATAAAGTCCACAATTGCCCTTCCTATTAATATATACATTAAAGTGGTAGCATAATCGTGATTATCCCCAGCCGCAACAAAGCACAAGTCTGACATAGCCCATATTATGGCAGCTAAGCTAGTCAATAGAATTGCCCGCATTCCGAACTTTTTTGTTCTTTTATTCCTAAAGGCTACAGTCACAAAAGAGGCAAGTATAATTAAAATAAAAGAAATGAGTTGCAGAGTTGACAACCCCTCACCCAATAACCATATACCCAACAATAAGCAAAAGATTGGCTCGGTTTGAGAAAAAATTTCCGTAGCAGTAGAATCTTCTTTTGTTAGTGCTAAATAATACGGAATCAAAGCCAGCGAATACAAAGCTCCTACGGCTACAAAAAGTAAAGCTGTAGTCAAGCCTACTTTTTCAAGCGAAAAAAATACAGCAATAATTATAATTACAATTGGATGTAAAAATAGATAAACTATTTTTTGGGCAAAAGGAGATTTATTTTTGAAAAGCACATCGACGGCGTAATTGTCTAAGAATACAGTTAATGCAGTAAAAAGAGAAGCGATACAGGCTAATAATATCCACCAACGTTCCATACATATATTTTAACATAATCATGTTATAATATCTCTATGGATAAATTACAATATGATGGCCCGGTCGTCCTCGCTGTTCTTGATGGTGTTGGTTTAAACGATAAGACCGAAGGTAATGCTTTTAAAAAAGCCTACACGCCTTTTCTTGACAAAGCAATGCGCGATTATCTCACAATCCCGCTTGAAGCTTCCGGTGGAGCGGTGGGTGTTCTTCCTTATAATATGGGCAATTCCGAAGTTGGGCATAATGCTATTGGCTCGGGACAAATTGTTAAACAGGGTATCGCACGTGTTGAAGACGCGCTAGATACCGGTAAAATTTGGGAAAATCCTAACTGGCATAATATTATTGAAAACGTTAAGTCTAATAATTCTGTTTTGCATTTCGCTGGTATTTTTTCCGACGGCAACATTCATAGTAGTATATCTCACCTTGAGCGCATGATTAAACGTGCCAACGAAGAGGGCATTAAAACTATCCGTGTCCACCTTATGATTGATGGGCGCGACGTTCCTCCTCAGTCTGAGCCGAAATATATTAATCAGCTCGAAACTTTCTTTAAAACTTTCCAAGACGTTGACTATAAAATAGCCTCCGGCGGTGGCCGCATGGTTGTCGTGTCCGATCGCTACGAAAACGACTGGGGCATGGTCAAAAAAGGTTGGGATATGATGGTTCATGGCGACGCCGAGCACCGTTTTCGCTCTGCGCTTGAGGCTATAGAATTTTTCCGCAGGGAAGACCCAGCAATCCAAGACCAATATCTTCCTCCTTTTGTGATAGTCGACGAATCTAGCAATCCAGTCGGCCCAGTTCGTGACGGTGATTCTTTTATTTTCTACGATTTTCGCGCCGATCGTGCGATAGAAATTGCTATGGCTTTCACTTATAACGATTTCCCGTATTTTGACCGAGGCTACCGCCCTAATGTCTGTTTTGCTGGCATGACCGAATATAATTCCGACACTCATGTCCCGGCGCTAACTTTAGTTGCACCGGTCTATATCGAAAACACCCTCAATCAATTCCTTGGCTCTAAAGGTATTTCCCAATTTGCAGTCTCCGAAGCCGTAAAATTTGGACATATTACCTACTATTTCAATGGCAATAGTTATGCAAAAGCTCCAGGAGAAGATCATTTCTATATCCAGTCAGACCTTACCGATTTTAATATTCGTCCATGGATGAAATCTGCCGATATTGCTGACTCCGTTATTGACAATTTAGAATCCCACAAATTTTTGCGTCTCAATTTTCCAAATGGTGATATGGTTGGGCATTATGCTGAAATGGAAAGTTCCATAATCGCAATGGAATCAATCGATCTCGCCCTATCTCGCATCGCTAAAAAAGTTGATGAAATGGGCGGCATGATGATTATTTGTGCTGATCATGGTAATGTTGAAGAGCTTCAAGACACTAATGGCGAAGCTAAGACTTCCCATACCCTCAACAAAGTGCCATGTATTTTCTATGACAACACTAAAAATCGTGACCGCTATGTATTTAGCAATATTCCTGACGCCGGATTATCTAATATTGCTGCTTCTATTGCAACAATTCTTGGCGAGAACGACTATCCAAGCGAATGGCGAAAAAGTCTTATAAAAGTGGTATAATGTCTTTATTCGAGTAAACCCTAAGGAGGTATTAAATATCATGCCTATTACAAAAGCGATTATTCCGGTTGCCGGATGGGGAACCCGTCGTTTGCCAATTACGAAGATTATCGAAAAATCCATGTTGCCAGTAGGCAACCGACCGTTAGTTGATTATTCTGTTCAAGAACTTATCAAAGCTGGCGTCAAAGATATTTATATGGTTATCTCCAATGTTGAGCCATGCCAAGTCCGTCAATTCTATTCAGAAAACCATGCATTGAACGATTATCTTACAGCTCGCGGCAAGATGGACCGTCTCGAATTAGCTAAAACCTTGCCAGAAGATGTTCATATCCATTATATTTCACAAGACCCAGCCGGTCGTTATGGCACTGCCGTTCCTATCGCAATGGTTGCCGAAGAATACAATCTTAACGAACCAGTCTTTGTCTTTTTTGGCGATGATTTTATTTGGAACCCAGACGGGGAATCAGCTGCTGAATCTCTTCTTAAATCCTTAAAATCCGATACCGATTCAGCAATCCTTGGCGTTGAGGTTCCGAAAGAGGAAGTCGTTAAATATGGAGAAATTACCACCGAGAACGGAATTCTCAAAAAAATCATTGAAAAACCTGCTCTAGAAGATGTTGTTTCTAATCTCGTTCACGTTTCTAAGTTTATTATGTCCCCAGCCCTTATCCAGGAAATGGTCGAATATGTTAAGTCTCATGATTTTGGGCCAAAAGACCAAGAATATATGGCCACCGATCCTCTTGAGACCTTCGTAGAAAAAGGCGGAATTGTTCGTGTCGCTCCAACCTCTGGACAATACCTCGATGGCGGCTCTCTCGACGGCTGGATTCACGCAAATAATGTCGTTTGCGGGAAAAAATAATGGCAAAAGCCAAAACACAATTCGTTTGCCAAGAATGCGGTGCTACTACTTCAAAATGGGTAGGCAAATGTCCTAATTGTGGCGAATGGAACACTATCGTAGAATCTCTCGAAACTCAAGAAACCGAAGAACGCACCGCTATTGCTCGTGGCAAAGCTTCTGGTAAAACCCTTGAGTACGTAAATATTAAATCCATCATTCCTTCCGACGATAGTGAACGCTTAGAAACTGGTTTTCCTGACCTAAACGTAGTTTTCGGTGGTGGTGTTCTGCTTGGCTCAGTAACATTGCTTACTGGCCAACCAGGCATCGGCAAGTCTACTCTGCTTATGCAGGTCTGCTCAGCAATCGCAAAAACCCGTCCTGTCCTTTATATTTCTGGCGAGGAGTCTGCCGGTCAGGTCAAGCTTCGTGCCGAACGCCTCGGCGCTAACGAAGAAAAGCTCTGTTTTGTAAGCTCAACTTCGGGTAACGACATCGCCAAAACTATCGAATCTGGCGAGTTTGATTTTGTTGTTATAGATTCTATCCAGACCCTTTCGTTAGCAGAAATTGCCTCAGCCCCAGGCGGCGTTTCTCAAGTTACTAATTGCGGGAACTTAATTATTCGTGCCGCTAAGGCTTCCAACACTGCAGTTGTTATTGTGGGGCACGTTACTAAAGACGGCACGCTTGCTGGCCCAAAAGTGCTTGAACATCTTGTCGACGTCGTCGTAAACTTCGAGGGCGATCGTTATGGTGGGTTTAAGACTGTTCGTGCTATCAAAAATCGTTTCGGTTCTACTAGTGAAGTTGCCATTTTTGAAATGGATGGCACCGGCCTTAGAGAGGTTGTAAATCCTTCTGCCGCTCTTCTTGCCGAGCGTCAAAACGTCGATGGCAGTATTATTCTCGCAACCCTTGAGGGAACTAGACCAATTCTTGTCGAAGTTCAAGCTTTGGTTACTAAATCTAATTTTGGCTACCCTAAACGCGCTGCTTCCGGTTTTGATATTAATCGTCTCAATCTCCTTATCGCCGTAGTTGAGCGCCGCACAAAACTTAAATTAGACGATAAAGATATATTCATTAACATTGTTGGCGGCCTGCGTATTCAAGATTCGGCAGCCGACCTTGCCGTTTGTTTGGCTATTGCTTCTGCAGTTTCTGGTCGTAAACTATCTGAAGAATATGTAGTTTTTGGCGAAGTTGGTTTGGGCGGGGAAGTGCGTTCGGCCTTTCGTCCAGACCAGAGGATTGCTGAAGCTAAGAAGCTCGGTTTTACCCATGCTATCGCGCCAGCCACAATCAAGGACAAATTCGTCATTCCAGTCCGTGACCTCCGTAAAGCCCTGATTGATTATGTCAAATAACTAGCGGGCAAGGCAACGAAGGGAAAAACCATGACCATGAACACCGTTATATTGAGAACAAACATAACCAGAAGCGAAATATAAATTATAAGAATTCTTCGCTAATGAGCTAATGCGGCGAGACCAGTAGTTCCCAAGCAACGACTGATAATCTAAAGTGCCGCCACTGTAGAGGTAACGCCCAACCCGTCCAAATCCCATCGGAGCCATCAAAAGAGCAG
>DCGC01000040.1:39380-40176 GCA_002315165.1 Candidatus Saccharibacteria bacterium UBA1788
CATTGTTGCCAGAGCGGGAAAGGTTTTACGCTAAATCCACTTTCGATATTAGCGAATGAGTAATAGCAGCCGCAAGCGCATCGGCAGCATCATCTGGTTTAACGATTTTGTCGAGATTTAAATGCAGTCTAACCATCTCTTGCATTTGTTTTTTGTCTGCATGTCCATATCCGGTCATGGCCTTTTTAATCTCATTTGGTGAATATTCAAAAATCGGCAAACCTTCTTGTTTTGCAACGAGCAATACTACTCCACGGGCTTCCGCCACGGATATGCCAGTTGTAACATTTTGCATAAAAAACAACTTTTCTATAGAAATCACATCCGGTTTATGCATTTTAATTATTTCATGCAGCGAATCGTAAATATCCAATAAACGCTCTGGGAGTGGCGTGTGCGGTGGGGTAGATATCACTCCAGCATCAACCATTTTTGGCTTTCCACGACAAACAGAATTCACTGGCGCATTTTTATCGCTTGATTTTTTTGTAACAATATCAATCACGCCAAATCCACAAATGCCAGTGCCGGGGTCAATTCCGAGAATTCTCATGTATATATTATAGCATCTACCGGGCAAGGCAACGAACCGAGAAACCACTCCCAGGACCAAATTGGAATTGAGAAAATGCAGAATAAACATAAGACTTCTCAGTAGCTGCAGCATAAGGATTAGTAAAAGTTCTCTGCATACCTGCAGTCCAATAAGTCCCATCGGCAGCCTCGTATCGTGAAGAACTTACTTCGTAACGTCCAGCGCGCGGCAATTCTATCGGAGCCATCAAAAGAGCAGTAT
>DCGC01000040.1:40252-40442 GCA_002315165.1 Candidatus Saccharibacteria bacterium UBA1788
ACGAACCGAGAACCCGCCGCCGCGACTGAGGTTGCCATGAGAGAGAACGACAATACCAGAATAGAAGTACAGACTGTAAAGATGGGTCGATGAGACGATGCGGTGAGACCCATAGTATGCATTCGACGACTGATTATCCAGAATACCATTATCATAATTGTAGCTACCAGCACGTCCAAACCCCATCGGA
>DCGC01000040.1:40513-40748 GCA_002315165.1 Candidatus Saccharibacteria bacterium UBA1788
CTAGCGGGCAAGGCAACGAACCGAGTAACCACTCCCAGAATTAAAGCTATTCTGAGAATAGACAGCAGAAGAACCAAAGTTTAGGAAGTAGGAAGCTGTCGGCGAAATAATTTCACTAGACCGGTAGCTACCACTCTTCGACTGATATCCTACACTACTATCTAAGTAATAATAGTTGCCACCCCTCACCAACCCCATCGGAGCCATCAGAAGAGCAGTATCTGCATTAGAGAAA
>DCGC01000040.1:40761-40983 GCA_002315165.1 Candidatus Saccharibacteria bacterium UBA1788
AAATCATTGTTGCCGGAGCGGGAAAGTCTAGCGGGCAAGGCAGCGAACCAAGAACCCGGCGCCGCGATCGAGGCTATCCTGAGGGTAGACGCGGCCGGAATAGAAGTACAGGTAGTAAGAAATCGTAGATGAGTAGCTACGGGGTGACCAGTAGAGGCCGCACAACGACTCATAAAGCAGATAACCATACCTGTAACTGTAGTAGCCAGCACGGGCAAGCCC
>DCGC01000040.1:41038-45428 GCA_002315165.1 Candidatus Saccharibacteria bacterium UBA1788
GAAATTATTGTTGCCGGAGCGGGAACTAGAGTGCTACTTCGACAATTTTTATTCGTGACTTTTCTCCTCGCACAATCTCTACACAGCTTTTAGCGACACCCAAATACTCGGCGATTGCTTTGCGCACCGCTTCATTAGCTTCTCCGTCATGCGCTCTTGCGTGAACCGCAACAATCAACTCGTTCTCAGCAGTCTCAAAAACTTCTTCTCGCGAACTACCAGCTTTTACTTTCACGGTATATTTCATGATTATCCTCTGTGCTGGTCTAAGTAGTCCATACGTTTTTTAACTTTTTCAATTACCTCTGGAATTTTTGCCTGGTCTTCAACTCTGAACACTTCCATCGGTCTCCTAAAATCAGATCGCCTATGCCCATTCGGCTGCAAAAAGTCGTCCATCACATAAAACTCTGTCACTTCATAATCTTCTGCCGGCACGTTTTCTGCAATGAATTCTCTTTCTCTTACTTTTCCAGCCACTTCGTTCCAGTATTCTGGATCGCTAGTCGGTTTTGCTCCCAAATGATTGCCAGAATTATTTATCCTATATATAACACCTATTGGAATTTTTTCTTTTGGTAGAGGGTCGTCATAAAAAGTCACGCCGTCAGTTCCAACCGCATAAAGGCTTGCGTATCGTTTGTCTCGAGCAGCATATACTCTTCCATCTCTGTTATGGGTAGCCTCATGCCCCAAGGTGCTGACCTCTCGCACTCCTACATCGTCGATATTACTTAAATACACCCTTTCTCCGCGCCACAAGGTCTGCGCTACTCCATCCACGTCTGGCTCATCTTCGTCTATACCTTCATGAGAATCTGGGAAATCCACCCATTCTTCTCCGGTTTCCGGTATATTTTCTTCAACTTCCGGGCTAAACGACACATCCGTCAGTGAATCAAAAGGGTTGTCGTATTCGTTCGTATTATTTAATTTGTTTGGATCACTCATGATATAATTATACCTATGATTGCGCATATTTTTGGCAAAATCGTCGAAAAATTCGACCATTCGATTATCATTGACGTTCATGGAGTCGGTTACGAACTTACTGTCACCTCTTTTGATTATGAGAATTTTAATCTTAACGACGAAAAAAAGTTTTACACCTATCACTCTATTCGCGAGAACGCTGAAGAGCTCTACGGCTTTTCTTCTCTCGCTGCTAAGAAACTTTTTGAATTGCTTATCACAGTCAACGGTATCGGCCCAAAAGCTGCGATCTCGATTCTTTCTCTTGCTTCACCCGAAGAAGTCCGCAATGCTTTGGCCAATGCTGACGCAGCTTTTGTCGCCAAAGCCGCTGGCGTTGGCAAAAAATCTGCCGAACGTGTCATTCTAGAACTTCGCGACAAAGTTGGAACTCCATCTCATTATGGCGCAACAGTTATTGCTAAGTCCAACCTCCCAAAAAACGACGAAGCTCTCGACGCGCTCATTGCTCTCGGCTTCCAGCTTAAAGAGGCCACGGCTGCGCTGGAAAAAATCGACACCAGCCTTACTACCGAAGAGCGTATTAGATTGGCCCTCAAAAACAGATAAAACCCTCTTCCCAAAACCCCAAAAGTGTGTTAAAATCTATCTAATTGTCTAAAATAAAAGGTAAATTATGAGTTTTTCTATCCTAAAACAAATTGGTGACGCTCAGAAAAAGTCAGCAGTCGTAGATGTTCGCCCTGGTGATACCGTCAAGGTTACCCAAAAAATCAAAGAAGGCGAAAAGTTCCGCTCCCAGGTTTTTGAAGGCGTCGTTATTCGTGCTGATCGCAAAGAGTCCCACACTGCTCGCATCGTTGTCCGCAAAATCGCTTCTGGTGTCGGAGTTGAGAAATCCTTCCTTCTTCACAGTCCACTAGTCGAAAAAATCGAAATCACCAAACGTTCCAAAGTCCGCCGCAATAATCTCGGCTATCTCCGCGAACGTTCTGGCAAATCCGCCCGTCTCGCTGCTAAAGATTTTGACCGTGTTGCAGTCAACACCCTCAAAGTTATGGCTGAAGAAAAAGCTTCTGAAGAAACCGTAGAAGAAGCCCGCAATCCTAAGGGCGCTGGTGAACCAGCCGAATAGTCGCACTAATGACCGCCCCTAAAGGGCGGTTTTTTGTGCTAAAATAATAACCATGGCAATTCTTGGCATAGATGAAGTCGGGAGAGGCCCATGGGCCGGACCTCTTGTTTTAGGCGGAGTAATTTTAACAGACGCAACTGCCGATTGGTGCCAAGATTTGACTGACTCTAAAAAACTTACGGCCAAAAAACGTGAAGAACTAGCCAAAATTATCCACAAGAACGCCGCTGCCGTCTCGCTCGGTTGGGTTTCTTCTGCCGAATTAGACAAAATCGGCATGTCGGAGTCGCTCAAACTAGCAGCCCGTCGTGTAGTCTATGGTATCAAAGAACAAAAAATCCCTTTCAACGAAGTCGTGATTGATGGCACCGTCAATTTTCTAGCTGGTACTCCACTCGAAAATTACGTTACCGTGCTCAAAAAGGCTGATTTTCTTATCAAAGAAGTCTCCGCAGCTAGTATTGTCGCAAAAGTTGCGCGTGATTCCTATATGACTGCATTGTCTCAAAAATACCAAAATTATGGCTTTGAAAAACATGTGGGGTACGGCACTGCTGCGCATAAAAAAGCTATTGAAGCGTTCGGATTGACTCCAGAACACCGCAATTCGTTCAAGCCTATTCAGGCGCAGGGAATTACTACTAAGCAGCTAGGCGATCGCGGAGAGACGGTAGTTTCTGACTATCTCAAAAATAACGGCCATCAAATTATTGCTCGCAATCACCGCACCCCGTTTTACGAAATCGATATTATTTCTATCAAAGACCAAACAATCTATTTTACCGAAGTAAAATATCGCAAAAATACTTATCGCGGCGGCCCGCTCGAAATGATCACAAAAGAAAAACTTTCCCAAATGACTTTTGCGGCTGAATCATTTCTTAACTTCCAGCCACGCCTTCGGGAAAGATTCTCTCCACTACTTGCCGTCGCGTCGGTTTCAGGAACTAATTTCCATCTGGACGATTGGTTTTCTTTAAGCGAATAAACTATTCCGAAGTTTTACCGCTATACGCAACATTGCGAGCCAAGGCTTGATCCTGCAACTTTGCAGCTCTGACCAAATCATCAACACACGAGTTGACAGAATGTTTTACGCGAGCTTTTTCTTCGGCCTTTTTTCCGTCATTCCAGCGCTCGAGTGAACCGACCAAATAGCCGGTAATTCTGCGCAACCTTTCAAAATTATCACCAAAATACTGACTATGCTCGTCAAAATATTTTTCTGCAGCTTCAAGATTATTGTATTTTTCAATTAATGTCACCCCAGTTTCAACTAACAAACTTACGTGCATATTTTCGTATTTATCCAATACCTGTAACGCTTTTTCTACTTCTTCCTTTGGAATATTTGCATAATTGCTTAATGATTTACAATATCTATCAAGGTCAAAATTTACTGCATCTGAAGCATCAAAATAAATAATTTTTTTCATTTTTCTTTTTCCGTTTATGCTTATAATCCCAGTATATATCCATATTTAGTGTGTGTCAATAGTTTTAGACACTAAATATAGCGATTTTAGTATTTTTGCGCGCCAAGCCCGTTATATTCTTTAAACAGTTCCAAACACTCCTCGCGTCCCGTCTGCACTAAATAATTGCCCACTAATTTTTGACGATTCACTAATTGATCGTCAAATTTTTTATCACGAAAACCAACTAGAGCGTTATCTTCAATCGTGCACCCAAAATACACTTTGTCTATATTCGACCACAAGCACGCCCCTAAACACATCAAACAAGGTTCACCTGTTGTATAGATTTCGCAACCCGACAAGTCGTATGTTTTTAACTTTTTTGCCGCCTTGCGAATAGCCTCAATCTCTCCATGGCAAGTTGCATCTTGCTTTTTTAGCACGCGATTGTGCGCCTTGGCTATGACTCTATTATTTTTAACAACCACGCATCCGAACGGGCCTCCGTGCCCTCGCTTAACACCTTTTCTCGCTTCTTTAATCGCTAATTTTATATAGTCTATAGTCATACTAAAAGCATAACATAACTATAAGCTAATTCCTACTGCCGCTTCATTTGGGCAATTCTCTAAAATCTTTGCAATAGCACCATATTCCGCCTCGCTCACCCAAAGTTTATATTTATATTTCACAGAAACTTGCCTAGCAACATACGCGCAACGAAATTTTTTGTTTGGTGGCAACCAAGTAGCAGCATCTCCATCGGATTTTTTCATATTCGTCGCGGCGTCTACTGCCAGCAAATTTAGCGGGTCAGTTGCTATATTATATCGTTCTTCTTTGGTTAAATTTTGCGCACCTTTTTGCCACGCATCAGAAAGGGAAACCACATGGTCGATTTGCC
>DCGC01000040.1:45457-51640 GCA_002315165.1 Candidatus Saccharibacteria bacterium UBA1788
ACCCCAGACGTAAAATCCGATTTTTGATAAAAAATTAAATGCGATCCAGTGTACGGTTCGTCGTACTCTCCAGAAATTACATCGCAATTATTTTCGGAACTTAATATGGCTGTGTCACCCATTTCCCGTTTGATAATTCTTTGCCTCAAACTACACCCATCTACCACGGGCCAGTTAGAATAAAATTGCTCACGGCTATAACCAGTTTTTGGTGCCCGCCCTTTAATTTCCAGTTTGTTTAAAACATCAATCGCTAAAAGATTTTCATCTACAACGTCGGATTGGTCCGAGCCTTGATTTTCGATTACTTCGGTATCATAACTCTGCGGGTTGATGACGAGCCACGCTGCAACTGCCACTACTGCAATCAAAACCGCGACGCCCCTTCGGATTTTATACATTAAATCTAAATTCCACCACGTCGCCGTCGCGCATTAAATAAGTTTTACCTTCGGTGCGCATTAGCCCTGCTTCGCGTACTGCTTTTTCGCTACCTAGTCTTACCAAATCGCTATAATTACAAATTTGCGCCGCAATAAAACCGCGTTCAAAATCTGTATGAATCGTACCTGCCGCTTGTGGTGCTGTAGAGCCTTTTTTAATAGTCCAAGCTCGACATTCTTTTTTGCCAGCAGTCAAAAAACTTTGCAATCCAAGCGTCGCATAAGCAGCTCTGATTAACTCACTCATCGCGTCTTCATTAACGCCATAGCTAGAAAGAAATTCCATTTTTTCCTCATGGTTCATTCCCGCCATTTCTTCCTCTAGCTTTGCATTCACAAAAACTGCCTGCGCCGGAGCAACGAGCTCGACAAGTTTTTTCTTCAATTCATCATCAGTAAGACCTTTTTCATCTACGTTAAACATGTAGATCACTGGTTTTTCCGTTAGAAAAGGAATATTTTCGTCCGACGGGTCTTTTTTTCGTTTTGCTGCAATCTTAGCCTTAGTTTCTTCGTCGGCTAACTGAAGTTCTAGATTGATAATATCAATATCATCTTTTGCTTGCGCGATGATATCGTCCGGAGTTTTATTGTCGGCCCGCACGATATCGTTATTTATAAAAGCACGCACAACATGGCAAATAGCCTGGCACTCACGAATGTTGGCAAGGAATTTATTCCCCAAACCTTCACCTTTGCTAGCTCCGGCTACTAGCCCAGCAATATCGACGAACTCCACCGTGGCGGGTACGATTTTTTCCGTCTCGTACATTTTCGCCAAGACGCTAAGCCTTTCATCTGGAACCGGTACGATACCGACATTCGGTTCAATCGTCGCAAAAGGATAATTTGCCGCCAACGCCCCGGCATTCGTCAATGCATTAAAAAGTGTGCTTTTCCCAACGTTCGGTAATCCAACAATTCCAATTTTTAAATTCATTCTTATATTATAACATATTTTTGCTGCAGGCATACGCCGCAATAAAATATCCGCCATATATCAATACGATAATTATGCATGTCGTTATCATTGATCCTAACAAGGTAGTTACGCCGATTGTCTCCAAAATCATCAGGCAAAACTTTATGCCAAAAATCGTATGGATCAACGCTAATACTAAAGGCAACAAGAAAAATATTAATTCTTGCTTGAAGAGTGAACCTTTAATCTGTTTTTCATCTGCACCAATTTTACGTAGAATATTGTATTTTTCACGGTCGTCAATTGTATCCGATAATACTTTTAATGCTAAAATCGCCGCGCTCGAGATTAAAAATATCAATCCAAGATATAATCCAACAAATGTCGCCATTGCTGATAACCCGATGCTATTTTCTTTAATGCGAATTTTGCTATCAAACGACACGCCGCTTCCGCCATAATTGATCGCTGCGATTTTTTCGTTTAGCTCAACTTGGTCGTCGTGTTCTTGCGTAAAATAATTAATTACTGCAAAATCCTTATAAGGAACCTCATTTTTGATGATTCCATCCGGCACAACGAAGAACCCCATATTAAACGCTCCGCCATTAATAATATTAAAACCATCAACAATTTTAGAGCCGTTAGGAGACAAGTTCGTTCCAAAAATATTCATTTTAGAATCTAATTCCAACGTCCGTGAATATATCCAAGTTTCATAATTAACTACAATCGCATATTCATTAGCGCCGACTTTGGCAGACTCCATCTGTAAAATATCTGCAAGCTTATTGTAGTCGGAAGAGCTCATTATATCTATTGGCGCATCAAACGTGATGTATGGATATTGGGCCGTGATTTCCTCCAAAGCTAGACCTAAAGAATCTCCATAATTAAAGTTAGGATCCGAATAAACTGAAACGGTCACTAAATCCGACATATCATCTAAAACGCCGTTTTCTGAAAATATTTTCTCAAAATCAGTCGCCTTCTGCGTCTCACTTTCTCGATATACTTCAACTTCCATGTCGGCACTAGCATATTTCTGAATCGAATTATTAAAATAATTCGCAATCGATAATGCGCTCGACAATAAACAAATCGTCATAAAAAGCATGACGCAAATTATCGAAATCGACGCTACCATGCTATTAATTTTGCTGCTAAGTTGTTTGAATGTAAAAGAATTTAACTTTCGCCCATAGATATTTTTGCAGCTCGAAATTATCCTTAGCGCCATTCCAGAAATCGACCAAAATAGTAAATATGTTCCAACGCAACCTAGACCAATCGGCACTAAAATAAATGCCAGCGGCCTGTTGCTTATTACTGTATAAAATCCGTCAGTTACTGCCCAATACGACCAGCCCATCATCGCCACTGATGCTAGAAATAGCACTATACAAAGAGCAGGATTTTTAAGACGGATTTTTTCGTTTTTCTTTTCTGCCTGCAGTAATTCTATAAGCTTGCACTTTCCAACCATCACCACATCAAAAATCATTACTACTAAATAAATAATTCCGAAATAAATCAAAGTTTTAACGGTCGCTGCAATCGAAAAATTAAAAGCAAATTGTTCCATGTCAGCTTCAAACAATTTTGCGACAAATACACTAGTGACCTGCGATATTAAAACACCACAAGCCAAACCTATAACTAAAGACATTACTCCAGCAATTAAAGTTTCCAATAATATTAATGTAGAAATTTTTCGTTTGCTCATTCCTAGAGTTAGGTATATTCCAAATTCTTGGTTGCGTTTTTTGATTAAAAAGCGCGACGCATAAATTATTAGAAATCCTAGTACGCAGGAAATGAATATCGAAACTCCAGACAAGACTTCTTCCATCATTCGCATTAGCGAAGAAGTTGATTCTGACAGTCTCAGCATCGCCGTCTGACTGTCCAACGAATTAAAAATATAAAAAATTACCACGCCCAATATTAATGTGCAAAAATAAATCGCATAATCCTTAAAACTCTTTTTTATATTTTTGAAGGCCAACTTAGCAAGCATCGTTTAAATTTCCTCCCAACAAAGTAATAACATCAATAATGTTATCGAAAAAAGTTTTACGAGAATCATCGCCGCGATTAAGCTCGCTAAAGATTTTTCCGTCTTTTATAAAAATAACCCTAGACGCATAACTTGCCGCAAACGCGTCATGGGTTACCATCAAAATCGTTGAACCAAGAGTTTGGTTGAGACGCTCAAAAGTTTCTAGCAACGCTTTTGAAGACTTCGAATCAAGTGCTCCAGTCGGCTCGTCCGCCAATACTATTTTTGGGTTCGTGACGATAGCTCGCGCCGAAGCAACGCGTTGTTTTTCTCCTCCGCTCATTTGATATGGATAGCGATCTAATATTTTTTCAATTCCAAGAGTTTTTGCAATCGCCTTTATTTTATCGTTTTGTTCTTTTGCTGAAATATTTTGAATCGCCAAGGCTAGAGCTATATTTTCATATCCAGTTAGCGTATTTAGTAAGTTAAAATCTTGGAATATAAAACCAAGTTTCTCTCGACGAAACTTGTTAAGATTATTTCCTTTTAGTGTAGTAATATCTTCGCCATCGATCAGGATATTGCCGCTCGTTACTCGGTCTATGGTTGCAATGCAATTTAGTAGTGTAGTCTTACCGCTTCCGGACGCTCCCATAATAGCGACAAATTCCCCAGAATTAACGCTTAGAGAAATATCATCAATTGCTTTTGTTAGATTATTTTTATTGCCATAATATTTTTCTACATGCTTAACTTGCAACAATTTTTTCATTTTCGCGCCTTTCTTTTTTAATATTCTACAATAGACATTAAAAGAAGTCGTTTGTTTATCATTACAATCATCTTACATTTTCGTAATGTCACATTTTATACAAATCGTTTTTTGAGAAAACAATTTCAACTTCAGTAAACTTATTTTTTCCCGACCTTATTTCTACACTATGCCCCAATTTATTACAAAGATTTTTTACTATAAAAAGCCCCATACCGGTTGATTTTGTTCTCCTCCTTCCGTTTTCTCCAGTAAAAGATTTTTCAAAAACGCGTCCTAAATCTTTTTTCGGAATTCCAATTCCATTATCATAAACTTTTAGATAAACCCTATTTTCTTGTTCATAGGCGCTAATTATGATTCTCGCACCACGGTCTGCGCGATATTTGATGCTATTATTTATCAACTGATTTATAATAAATTCCAACCACTTAGCATCGCTTGAAACTACAATTTTTGGTATATCAACTTTATAATCTATACCGTTATCAATCAGGGCGTCTTTATTCTTAAGACTTAAATTTTTTATCACCTTTTTTAAGTCCACATCCGAAAAATCAAAATCATTTTCAGCATATTCTCCACGAATGTAGTATAAAATTTGGTCCGCATAATCACTCAGCCGCCCCAACTCTTTTACAAAATCGTTCGAGAAACTATTTGGATTGTTGTGACATTTTAACATCATGCTTGCAATTGGTATTTTTACTTCGTGTATCCACAGTTCCACAAAATCTTTAAAATCACGAATCTCAGCTTCTCGTTTTTTAATATTATCTATCATCGATTTATTAATAAGATAGAGGGTATCAACTACTATTTTTTCTTCATAAGTATTTGGTTGCGGCAGCATTTCGACTATGTAATATTTTTTGTCTAACGTACTTAAATTATCAAGCAGGGAATTGTAAAAAGTTCGTTTCGCCAAAAAGCCATAACCCAATGATGATATCCCGGCTGTAACTTCAATCATTAAAATCAAAATTACTAACTCTAGTTTCGCTTGAAAACAAAATAGCATTAAAAAAACAAAGCATTGTGCTATGCAAAAAAAGAATATAAACGGCAAACGATCTCTAAGATAATATTGTAATTTCATTTCAAAATATATCCAATCCCAACTCGAGTTTCAATTGCATCTTTTAGCCCTAAGCACGCCAACTTAGTCCTCAGCCTGCTAATATTCACTGTCAACGCATTATCATTAATATATTCATCATTATTCCAAAGTTCCGTCATCAGCTCCTCGCGTCGCACGATTCTGTCTTGATTTTCTAATAAATAACTTAAAATAATCATTTCGTTTTTCGTCAAAAATCTCTTCTTTTCGCCAAACGTCATGACGCCTTTTTTCAGGTCAATACAAACACCACGAAAAATGACTTTATATGTTTGAGGTTTTAACCTTTTTAGCACGTTAGAAATTCTTAACAATAAAACCGTCGGGCTATACGGTTTTGTTATAAAATCATCAGCCCCGTAAAGAATCGAAGTTGCTTCATCTATGTCGGAATTGCGGCTCGTTACCATAATTATCGGCACGTCGGATTGTTTTCTAATTTCTTTTAATAAAACTCGACCATCCGACTTTGGCATATTTATATCCAGCAAAATTAAATCAGCAGAAAAATCGATAATTTTTGCAACAGAATCGTCAAAACTATCTAAAATTATCGGACAATAGCCAGCCCCAGCAAGTAGTGTCGTTAGCTCGCTGCGTAAACTTTCGTCATCTTCGATTATTAAAATTTTTAATTTCTGATCCATTGGTTGGATTATAACATTTTTTTGCGGTTGACATTTTTGAAATGCTATAATCGTCATATGGAACAATTGCTGACTTATTTCACCCCAAATAATTACAATCTAAAATTCTTCATTAACAAAAAACAAAAGACCCTCAAAGGCACAGTTCTAATTTCCGGTATAGCGCATACCGACTTCCTTAAGCTTCACGCTGTTGATTTGGATATTGATTATATTAAAATCAACGATAAACCAACCAACTTCACATACGAAAGCGGTGAACTTACGGTTCACG
>DCGC01000040.1:51659-54250 GCA_002315165.1 Candidatus Saccharibacteria bacterium UBA1788
CCTGCCGATACAGTAATAGAAATTCAGTATTCTACTGCCCTCAATGAAAATATGGTTGGAGCTTATATTTCTACTTACGCAATTGAAGGAAAAGAAGAAACAATTGTTGCTACCCAATTCGAATCCCACTACGCGCGTGAGTGTTTTCCGTGTATCGACGAGCCAGCAGCAAAAGCCACTTTTGACCTAAAAATTACCACCTCCGATTCTGATGATGAAATTATTGCAAATACCCCAGTAAAAGCTGTGGAAAAGTCTGTGGAAAACTATTCCGCGACTTTTGAGACAACGCCAAAAATGTCAACTTATCTTTTGGCCTTTGTCGTTGGAAAATTCCATAAAAAATCGCTCAAAAATCAGCACGGAGTTACGATTACTAGCTACTGTTCTCTTGCTCAGGATCCAAAAGTTCTAGATTTTGCTAATGAAGTCGCTGCTCGCTCGCTAGATTATTATGATGACAAATTCGGCATACCGTATCCACTCAAAAAACTTGACCAAGTCGCTCTGCCTGATTTTGAGGCCGGCGCAATGGAGAATTGGGGACTCGTAACATATCGTGAATCTTGTATGTTGGCTGATGCTACTTCACCTATCGATGTTAAGAAAAATGTCGCCTTGGTTGTCGCACACGAACTTTCCCACCAATGGTTTGGCGACCTAGTGACTATGAAATGGTGGGATGATCTTTGGCTTAATGAATCTTTCGCCAGCGTCATGGAATATTTTGCAGTTGATGCTCTATATCCAGAATACGAAATTTGGGAAGACTTCTTCACTGGTGACTGCTTGGCTGCGCTTCGCCGAGATTCTCTCCCTGGAGTGCAGGCCGTCCAACAAGACGTCAACGATCCTGCCGAAATCGCCACGCTCTTTGACGGCGCTATTGTTTATGCTAAGGGGGCGCATCTTATGCTTATGTTGATTCGCCTCATGGGTGAAAAACGTTTCTTTGCTGGTATTAAAGAATATTTCAAAGCGTTCCAATACCAAAATACTATCGGTAATGATCTTTGGGATATACTCAACAAACACTCTGATTTTAGTGTGAAAAAATTTATGAACACTTGGATTTCTCAACCAGGTTTTCCAGTTATTACCGACGAAGTACAACAACGCTTTTCTCTAGGGCCATCCGAAACTTCCGATAATGTTTCTTGGCCTCTGCCAAAAATATCAGACGATATGTCAGGACATTACCTCATTAATCTATCTGGCCCAGAATTTGCCGATGCTATCAAAAATTTTGGCAACCTTTCGCTCGAACAGCGACTTAGACTTCTTATTGACCGTATGCTGCTTGCTAAGACTCCTCTTGTATCTTCATCGTCATTACTAGATTTAATTCCAGAATTCAAAAACGAAGCTAGCTCTGCGGTTTGGGATATTATAGCTTCTATTATTGCCGACCTGAAACTCTTTTTCCCGGCAGGTTCCGAATACGAATCAAATTTCAAGGCTTTCCTAAAAAATCTCGTAGCTAGTCAAATTCAAAAGCTCGGCGTTATTCCGCGCAAAAACGAATCCCTCAACAATACTAATATCCGCAAAGTAGTTCTTGGTATTGCTTGCTACGCCGAAGATGCCGAGATTATGAAGCAACTTGCCGATTTTTACGATGATGATTTTTCCCGTATCAATCCAGAAATCCGTGACTTAGTTATTGACTCGAAATTTTATTTCGACGAAGACCGCTTCTTTCCATTATTCCTCAAAAGATACCAATCATCATCCGATCCTGAAGAGCGTTCTGCGCTGTTGTTTACTATTTCTCGGGCAAAGTCTAATAAGTATACCGAACAGCTAATCAATCTCCTTAAGCAACCAAAAATCGTAAGACCGCAAGATCATCTACATTTCTATATATATCTGCGCCGCAACTACGCCACGAAAGCTAGCGCGCTTGATTGGCTGTTGAAAAACTGGTCCTATGTTGAAAAAATGACCGGCGAAAAGTCTATTGAAGACTATCCTCGCTATACCGCCAGCAGCATCCGCGATGCTGACGAAGCTAAGCTATTCTTTGATTTTTTCACCCCGCTAGCAGAAACTCCAGTATTGGCTAGAACCCTCAAAATTGCTAGGGCTGAGATAGACTCTCGTCTTGAACTGATAAAATCAGACACTAAATCCCTAGAAAAACACCTTAGTAAATACTAACTCACCCCTGTTCAATAAAAAAAGTCAAAAAATCTTTCAAAAAACCCTTGCAAAAGTCTAAAAAGTGCGTTATACTCGAGAACAGTTAAACACGTCGTTGCGAGCGACCTCTGTAGAAAGAAAAGAAGATTACGCGAGGTAGATTTTCAATCTCTGAAAAACAGCCCGCGACACTTTCTTCTGTAATTAACAATTTGGAATAACGATAATAAAGATTTTAATTGACGGCAAACAATCGAACCTCGATTGTTAGTTAAGTCAATGCATAAAAAGGTACATAAGGGCACTGATAGTGGATGCCTTGACAATCAATACCGATGAAGGCCGTAGGACTCTGCGAAAAGCCTCGGGGATCTGAGAACGAGAAATGATCCGGGGATTGCCGAATGGGGAAACCTAATATGAGTCATGTCATATTGTTGCTACCTGAA
>DCGC01000031.1 GCA_002315165.1 Candidatus Saccharibacteria bacterium UBA1788
CGGCTACGGGTTCTCGGTTCGTTGCCTTGCCCGCTAGCACAAAAATCCGGCAAGTATGCCGGATTTTATGCTCTATATTTTAATGATTAATTATAGATGTTTTCTACGGAAATAGAAGGACCCATAGAGGTGGTGACAAAAACGGTTTTGACGTAAGTGCCTTTGAGAGAGGCTGGTTTTTGACCCTTGAGGGAGTTAAAGAAAACTTCAGCGTTCTCAAGGAGTTTGTCAGTGCCAAAAGAAGTTTTGCCAAGACCAATATGAACGATAGCTTGCTTATCGACGCGATATTCAACCTTGCCAGCTTTGGCTTCTTTGACGGCTTTTTCGATATCTGCGGTGACGGTTCCTGCTTTTGGATTTGGCATGAGGCCTTTTGGACCAAGGAGACGGGCAAATTTACCAAGTTTTGGCATGTAGGCTGGAGTAGAGATAAGGACGTCGAAAGCGATTTCGCCTTTTTCGAGGCGTTTCAAGAACTCTTCGTCTTCAGCAATATCAGCGCCAGCTGCAAGGGCTTTTTTGGCTTCGTCGAGTGGAGCAAAAACAGCTACGCGAACAGTTTTGCCGTTACCGTTAGGAAGGACAATAGTAGTGCGGATGTTTTGATCAGCTTGGCGCGGATCAACACCGAGACGAACATGAGCTTCAACGGTAGCGTCGAATTTAGCTGGATTGGTTTTAATGGCGAGTTCGAGAGCATCTTTAAGAGAGTAGGATTTTTTCTCGACAAGTTTAGCTGCGTCTTGGTATTTTTTGCCACGGCGTTCGATGCGTGGGCGAGTGACTGGCTTTTCGCCTTTTGGTTTTTTATCAGCTTCGGCAGCTACAGTTTCAGCTTTGCGAGCTTGGCGCTCTTCTTCAGCTTTAACTTCTTCAATGTGTTTTTTGGATTTTTTGCCAGCTTTAGCAAAAACTTCCGTAGTTTCAAGATTTTTGGCTTCTTCTTCGGCCATTTTGAATCCTTTCGGTGGTAATAACGAGGCGGACAACCTCTCCCAACATGGTTAATATATGTCCTTATTATAGCACACTTTGGCTTAAAAAGCAATAAAAAGCCGCTCAAACAGAGCGGCAAGTAGGAATTAGGTGATTTTAAGATTATAGATAATCTTTAATAGGATTTCGGCGCAGATATCGGAAGCTGAAACGACGTTTTCGTTAAAAGCTTCGGCTCCTTCGTCGACTGCGTCGGAAATTGATTTTAGTATTAGACATGGGATTGCGTTCTTTTGGCAAGTCAAGCAGACGCCGGCGCATTCCATTTCGCAAATCTGGGCGTTGGTCTCTTTGGAGAGGTCGCGTTTGCGATATTCGCCAATGAAGGAGTCGCTAGACATGCAAGTGACACGCTGGATGCCTGGGATGATGCTTGCAACTTCGGAAAGAAGTTCAACGGACGGTCTTAGATATTGAGTCCCATAGCTAGGATAATAACCTCGAGGATAGTGATGGTCGGTGTCGATAAGATTGAAGTCGTAGTGAAAGATATGACTCACAACAAAAACTTCGCCGACGTCAATGCCATCTACCATAGCCCCAGCAACGCCATAATTAATAATGAGATCTGCTTTGAACTCGCTGATTAAGAATTGCGTGTTGGCGGCAGCCGAGATTTCTCCAAAATGGCTATGGGCGGCTACAATGGTTAAACCTTTATCGTAGTCTTTGAGGATAATGAATTCAAATTCAGCCTGGAAAGAATGCGAGACGTCAAGGTTGCCTTCGATTGCATATAAGAGGCGCGCCGCAGCGTCAAATTCCTCTTGTGTGGCGATAACTAGTCCGATGGTTTTCATGATATTCCCCCTTAAATTTTAATGTGCTTAATTCCTACGTTTGTGATTATAACATATTTTTTGAATAAAAAAAGGAGGCCGAAGCCTCCTGTTAGGGGTTTAGTCGTTGTCTTTATTGCGGTGATGACCGCTTGTCCCGCAATGAGACGATGAAGATACGACATGACCGTAGGCGCCAAACTTATGGATATTAAATTCGGGGTTTTTGAGCGCGTAGCCAAGATAGATAACTAAATTGCTACATTCTCTTAGAATACAACCGAGCTCCATTTCGAGTTTTGCGACCTTGAGACTTGCGAGAGCTTTCTTCTTTTTCTCCTCGTTTTCGCCAAAAAATTCTTTAAGCTGATTTCCGTCCATATTGATTATGGGCATGTTGCATGGGCTTTTGCTTAGATAGACTTTGTAGTCTCTCTTGTAGCGGATACGTTTGCTAGCGTTGCTAGCATCTAATTCTGCTACGATTTTGCGAAGCCTTTGATCCATCTCGCAGAGTCTTTGGTAGTCTTTATGACTTTTGAGCTCTGCAGATAGCATCATGATGCTATCAATTCGCCAGTCCTTTGTTTTAATTTGCGATACTTTTGACATTACGTCACCCTCCTTTAAAGTATTGCTTATATTATATCATACTTGGCTATATTTTTCAAGAGAAAAGCCGCACTGGGTTAGTGCGGCCAAGGTTTAGGTGAGCATGGTGTTAAGTATTAGCAGAGCATATCTAAAAGCGCGCGCTGCCGACTTATCAAATTCGAGGTCTTCGCAAGTGTTGCCATTGTGAACTCCGTCAGTGATTCCCTTGATTACTATCCATGGGAGACTATGCCTGTCGGCAATAACGGCTACTCCAGCCGAATTCATATCGCAGATATCTGCGTATAGACTGCGGCAGAGTTTTGCGGGTTTACTGTCGGGGTTTACAATACACTTGTCACCAGATGCGCATCGCATAAAGGGGACTTCGAGGTCGCTTTGGGCGATTTTGTCTATAAGTTTAGCGTCGGGCTCAATATAACAACTGGAATATTGAGGATAGACGCCGATAGCCTCGTAGCCTAATGCATGAGAGACGTCGAAGTCATAATGGACTACCCCGCTAGCGACGGTTATTTTATTCCGTCTAGCCAGGTCATTGAGCGGAAAAGCCATGCCAAAATTAACGACATAATCAACTTTGTAAGAAGAGATTAAGAGTTCAGTTGCGGCGGCAGAGGCTAATTCTCCGATATCACAATGACAGAGGTAGATGGCGAATTTTTGATTGAGCTTTCTGTATGGCGGATAATAAGTGACCGAGAAAGGAGCGCCGTGGGCGCACTTTTCGACTTTATGGGGGGAATTTGCAAGGATTTCGCTAACGGAGATATATTCTTTGCTAACTATAAGCCCGACCTTCTTCATATTCATCACACTCCTAAACAAAAAATTAAGATGCTGCTCACCCGATATGATTATAGCATGCAGAGAACAAAAAATAGGTATTTCTACCTATTTTTTGAAAACTTTGGACTATTCGACAACTTCGACGCCCATAGAACGAGCGGTTCCGGCGACGATTTTTACTGCGCCGTCGAGATCGATTGCGTTGAGCTGATCCATTTTTTTGTTGGCAATTTCTTCGAGTTGAGCGCGAGTGATTTTGCCGACTTTTTCAGAATTTGGTTTGCCGCTACCTTTGTCGAGTTTGATTGCTTCGCGAATCAAATCGTCGACAGGTTGTCCGAGGCATTTCCAGTCGAAAGTGCGATCTTCGAAAACACGGATATGGACGATAACGTTTTTGCCCATGAATTCTTTGGTTTTTTCGTTGAATGGGTTGATGAAGTCCATCATATTTAGACCCCATTGGCCGAGGGTCGAACCGACCGGAGGACCTGCGGTGGCCTTACCACCTGGGATACGAAGTTTCAAGTTCCCAATGACTTTTTTTGCCATAATAGATTATTTCCTTTTTACTCTTGCGAGCGCGTAACTTATATATTATACCTAAAGTTGCTTAACTTGTAAAGCGTCAAGCTCGACTGGCGTTTCGCGACCAAACATAGAAACCATAACTTTTAGCTTGCCTTTTTGTTGGTCGATGTCGGAGATTGTCCCGTCAAAGCCCTTGAAAGGTCCGTCGGTAATAGAAACTACTTCGCCAATTTCGTAATTGACAGAGTATTTTGGATCCTCGACGCCCATGCGTTTTTTAATCTTAGCGATTTCTTTTTCGGAAACTGGAGTTGGTTGGGTGCCAGTGCCGACGAAGCCAGTAACGCCTGGGGTATTACGAATAATATACCAAGTCTCATCAGAGAGTTTCATTTCGACAAGGACGTAGCCTTGGAAGATTTTTTTGTCGACAACTTTGCGTTTGCCGTTTTTAATTTCGATTTGTTTTTCTTTTGGAACGATTGCGTCAAAGATTTTATCGGCAAGTTCGATAGAGTTAAGACGTTGACGAATACTGTCAGCAACTTTGTCTTCGTAGCCGCTATAGGTATTGATTGCATACCATGCGCGGGCGTCATTATAACGGTTTACAGCCATTTTATCTCCTTTTTAGCCTAGTAATAAATTAAACAAAAATGTAAATAGAGCGTCTAGCAACATAATCAAAACGACGAAGAAAATAGTATAGACAAAAACTGCTAAGACCATTTTCCAAGTTGTTTTGCGATTTGGCCAACGAACTTGACGAATTTCTTGCCAAGATTCTTTGAGATAACGCCCGAGAGCGACGAACGGTCGGAAAAGAATGAAAGGTTTTTTCTTTTTGACTGTTTTTTTGGCTTCCTTGACTACCGGTTTGTCGGTTTTTTGAACTTTTTTGACCTCTTGGTCTTTAAGTTTTTTGTCGCTGGAAGGTTTGTTTGGGTCTTTCGCTTTGATGCGGGTAATGTTAGCCATACGCTCCTTCTTTCCATTAAAAAAAGTCTGTTTCCAGACTTGTCAAGAGTATAGCAAAAAACAAAGGTTTTGTAAAGATGGTTCTATTGTTTTGGGAATAGATAGTTGAGGTATTCTTTCAGCATGCGAGTACCGGAAATAGTCGGAAGATAGGCAGAAAGTTGTTTTTTAAGTAAAAACTCTAAATCGAAATCATTGCTCCAAGCGTCAGTGGCTTCAGACATACGAGAATAGAGCGAGGCAATTTCTTCTTCTTCGGTTTGGCCGGAAATATTAAGGTAGGAATCTGGAGGACAATCCGCTACGCCTCCGTCATGCGTACTAATTAAAAGATTAAGATTGCCGACGTCTTTCATCCAAGAAGTGCCACAGGCTTCCAACCCGACAATCGGAGTGTTAATTGCGACGTTAGAACCAACAGATAAAGCGTAAGCAAGTTTTTCGTCGTAATCTGGGATATAGTGAACGTGCTCACGCAAAAATGGGTCGGAGTCAACGGTCTGAAGGAGTTGTTTAAGACGTTCAACCATGTTGTTGTCGCCAGAATGCACACGCGCAGCTAGGATATAGTATGCGTCGGATTTTTCGAGGATTTGTTTTAGCTTGGTTGGGTTGGAAAAAGGCAGCCAGGGACGTTTATAGTCCACAAAACGACGTTTAAAGTCGAAGACTAGGGCGTTTTCTGGTAATAGTATTTTTTCGCCGCGGTGATTGGTGCGATTTTCTAGTTCGCTATTTAGGATTTTACGGCCGAGAGTTTTTAGTTCGCGGATTTTTTCGCTAGATAGGCTTTGGTCGATTTGATGATGAGAAGAATCGGTTGGAAAATAAAATTTATCTAAAACGTCTGCGTTTTGGTAAAAATTTAAGATTTCTGGCAAAAGCCATTTTTGTAAGTCGATACCGTTAGTTACGGCTTTGAATTTTACTTTTTCGCCGGCAATGTCTTGATAATTAGCGACGCGAGCATGTAATCTTGAGACCCCGGAGCGTAATTCTGCAATTTCGATAGTAACGGAAGAGAGTTTGATTCTGCCGTTTTCGAATTTGTCGCTGAGCCATTTTTTAACGGCTTTTGATTTTAGATTTGAGAAGACGTAACGTTCGAATTGATCATAGCTAAACTCTGCTTCGGCGGCTTGGACTAAGGTATGGTTAGTATAGAGGGTATGTTTGCGAGTATAGACGACGGCTTCATAAAAATCCATGCCGCTAGATGCTAGCTCGTCAAGGCGAGCTAGGGCGGCAAAAAAAGTTGCAACTTCGTTTAGCTGAATAATGGCAGGTCGGAGACCAACCATTTTAAGAGCTTGGTAGCCACCAAAGCCGAGGGCGACTTCTTGGTAAAGGCGGTGGTCGCTGCCAGATTCGCCAGAATATAGCTCTCCGAGATTAGGTTCGGTTACACAGAGAATTCTAGTCGAGTTAAATCTTTTTTCTATGGCTTCGAGCGAACATAGCTGGTCACAGCATTTGATATTGACCGTATCTATAAACGAAAAACCGTGAGATTCATAAGATACTGGAGTATGCGAGTCGACAACCTGGCCGTCTTCAAGAGTTTGGTGGGGTTCGAACGGATAAAATAGAGTAACTAAAGTTAGAGGGACGTTCATTTTATCGGCAACACGCCTAGTGTCTGCGGCTAAAATACCTAGGCCGCCGCCGCCGCGAATTCCATTTTCTTGGTCGTATAATTCAATAGTCCAATAAGTATACGGACGTTCGTCTGATAGAGATTTTGTTAGGTTGGAACGATCAATTGCCGCATAAAATTCTTCGACATCTTCGATATTTTCTAGTCGATGATAATTAACAGATTTGTCCACCATAATTCTTATGAATTATAGCATGAAAAAACCGCCTTCTGCAAGGCGGTTTTACTTTTTAGGTGCAAGGGTAATATAGGTTTTCGTCAAAGCAATTTTCGACGAGACGTTGGAGAACTTCATAGTCTAGGTCTCTGACTTTTTTCGACTGAACTTTTTCGAGTAGATACTCATAGCTGAAAGGCTCGCAGAAACGCAGGTGATATTTTTTGAACAAATTTAGTCCTTTGTTGCCAGCCTTTGGTTTTTCAACAAGCACTGGAACAAGCATAAAATTATCAGCTAGCGAAGCAACTTTGCTGATAAGAAGAGAAACTGTCGGTTTGACTTTTGTTTCTCGCAGAAACTGTTCTTTGCTTTGGAAAATTGTGTCTTGCCTAGTAGCTGAAGGTGCTACGACCACTATTCCTCCTTCGCGTAGCGTGGAAGCGGCGGAAGCTAGGTATTGTTTCAGATAAGACGTGGTGTTACCTGAGAGATTTTGACTCTGGTTTTGTCTAATAGTGGACTCGGTAACAATCGGAACAGCTTCGATTCCTAAAATTGATAATTCTTCTTGGTATGGCTCGATGGCTTGATACCAAGTTAAATTCATCGGGAAAAGAATGTTCTTTTCTGGGTATTGGCAAAAACAAGTTCCGATAATGCGCAAGATTTCGCCGAGAGATGGGTGATTAAAACAAATAATCGCTCCTTTTAGAAAACCTAGCTGGGGAATGCGCTTTTCATTAATATTGATTGGTGCAAAAAAATTAAGAAGTGAGAGAGTGTAGTCCCTAGCGAAAAAAGTTAATTCCGAAGTGCTTAATGGAAGATAATATTGATTGTTGTGCCGATATAACTTACGATTGCGTTTGCGTCCTTTGCGAACTAT
>DCGC01000002.1:0-13140 GCA_002315165.1 Candidatus Saccharibacteria bacterium UBA1788
GGTGACAGGACTTGAACCTGCGACCTCGACTTCCCAAAAGTCGCGCGCTACCAACTGTGCTACACCCAGATACCTCTTTATTATATCATAAAATTAAAAAATATGGTAGAATATTATTGTTCTTCTGGGTATGGCGCAGTTGGTAGCGCGCAGCGTTCGGGACGCTGAGGCCGTCAGTTCGAGTCTGATTACCCAGACCACGTTAAATAGATCTTGGGATCTATTTTTTTATGATTTTGATAATTTTGTCGCGGTAATAAATGCAAAAACCAAAGGCCACCATAGCAATGAGGCTGAAAATAATAACTGGTAGAAGATTTTCGTTGCCAAGACCCATGCCAATGTAATTGGAAACTATAAAAGATGGTAGATGACCAAGAAAGGCCATGATTAGTAGCTCTCTAGTAGGAATTTCTGTTAATCCCGCAAGATATCCTACAATATCGTCGGGTAAACCTGGGATGAGAAAAATCAGAAAAATAGCTACGGCAGATTTTTTGCTGTTTACGAAGGAAAAACGCTCCAGTGTGGAAGGCTTGATTATCTTTTCTAAAAATTTACGGCCGAACTTTTTGGAAAGTTGGAAGATGATAAAATAGCCAATAATATTGCCGATGGCAGACCAAAGGACTCCCCACCAGCCAAAAATATATCCGCCGGCAGCTCCGGTGATTTGACCTGGAATAGGAGCAACGACAGTTTGAAGAATTTGGACAACAATAAAACAGAGTGGCGCAAGAAAACCGAATGACTTAACAAGGGCGACAGTGTTGTCTCGGTCCGATAGAAGCGTAGTAAGAACTCCGCCAGTAAAAACATCATAGAGAAAGTAGCCACCAAATAAGATGGTGGCTACGGCAACAGTAATAAGTTCTCGTTTACTGCTTTTATCGAGACTACGAAAAGACATTATTTGGCGTATTCAACAGCGCGAGTTTCGCGAATAACGTTAACTTTGATAATACCCGGATAGGACATGGTTGCTTCGATTTTATCGGCAATATCGCGGGCGAGTTTGAGCGCGGTAAGGTCGTCGATTTGTTTTGGTTCAACAATAACACGAATTTCTCGACCAGCAGAAATAGCGTAGGCTTTGTCGATGCCTGGGAAGCTGGTGGCGATATTTTCTAAGTCACGCATGCGCTCGGCGAAGTTCTCTGCAGAAATATTGCGAGCACCTGGACGGGCGGCGGAAATAGCATCAACGATTTTGACGATGAGTGCTTCTGGGGTGGTAGGTTCGATATCGTCATGATGTGCGGCCATAGCATGAACAACAGAATCTGGCATGCCGTATTTTTTAGCAAGCTCAGCACCAATCTCGGCATGTTTGCCTTCGATTTTATGCGTGACAGCTTTGCCGATATCATGAAGAAGAGTGGCGGTCTTAGCAATACGTTTATCGGCGCCAACTTCCTCAGCAATCATGCCGGCGATATGGGCCATCTCTACGGAGTGCAGAAGAACGTTTTGACCATAGCTAGTACGGAATTTTAGTTCGCCGAGAAGATGGAGAATCTCACGAGGAATACCTACAATGCCTACTTCACGAGCTGCGTCTTCGCCAGCGCGAACAACTTCTTTTTCGATTTCTTTTTCGGCTTTAGCAACAGCTTCTTCGATAGAAGAAGGATTAATGCGGCCGTCTTTCATGAGGCGCTCCATAGCATAACGAGCAACTTGACGACGAATAGGGTCGAAGCTAGAAAGAACGACCATGCCTGGAGTATCGTCAACCATAATATCTACACCGGTAGCGCGTTGAAGAGCTTGGATGTTTCTGCCTTCCTTACCGATAATACGACCTTTCATTTCGTCATCTGGAAGCTTGAGTGCGGTAATTGTGCGGTCAGCAGTTACTTCTGAGGACATGCGCTCCATAGCAGTGAGAAGAATCGCTTGGGCAGTTTCGTCGATGTCGTGTTTGATTTCTTTTTGTTCTTTAACAATGAGGCCAACTAGATCTTGTTTAATATCGTTTTGGGTCATCGTCATAAGTTTTTCTCGAGCTTCTTGTTTAGAAAGGCCAGCAATTTTCTCGAGTTTTTCGTGTTGTTTGACGCGAACTTCACGGATTTCGTTTTTAAGCTCGTCGAGCTCTTTTTCTTGTTTGACAAGCTTCTCGGTTTTTTTCTCAAGTTGGTCAAGTTTGCCGTCGAGAGTAGTTTCGCGCTCGGCAAGACGGTTTTCGGTGCGCTTCCATTCTTTGCGACGTTCAGATTCTTCGTCTTGGGACTTTTTGGAAATTTCCGCAGCTTCTTTCTTTGCTTCTAAAACAATGTCGGAAGCCTCGTGTTTAGCTTTGCGAACTAAATCTTCGGCTTTATTTTTACCGCCATTCTCATTTTTTTTGTTGTATGCAAAAACGCCGCCAACGCCTAAACCAAGCCCGGCTATCGCGGCAATAATAGGTAAGATTATATCCATATGCCTCTTTTCTAATTGTTTTGCTGATATTTTTCTCTATATCAGCGGGGTAACAAATAATATAAATTAATAATTTTCTGTTATTAATTATAACATACAAAAAGGAAAGAATATTATTTTTTCTGTGGAGTGATATTGGCTGGGCGACCGTAGTCAGGGATAATAAGATTTACCTGATTGCCATGATGATTGTAAAGCGGAATTTTAAGTTCATGAGCAAGAGAATTAACAACAGCCGCGCCAATACGAAGACCAGTGAATGAACCTGGCCCAGAAAAGAAAGTAATTTCGGAAAGGTCTTGCCAATTTTTATCATTTTCTTGCAGTTTATCAAAAATAAAACGATGCAGACCTTCGGCAAGATCGCGGCCAGATTCCCATTGGTATTCGTGGTCATCGAGTTTTAGAATACAAATCGGCGTGGAAGTGTCTAGATAGAGCTTCATAAAACAATCTCGCGCTGACCGTCATCGGTCAAGTTAATAGTGATTCGATAATGGTTGCTTGGCAATAAATCAGATACACTGTTTCCCCATTCAATGACAACTACGGAGTTTGGTTCGGACAGAGAGTCGGAAAGGTCTTCGGCCATAAGGCCTGGATCGTCTAGGCGATAAAAATCATAATGGATAAGATTGCCGCTTGGAAAAGCATAGCGCTTAGAGATAGTAAAACTTGGCGAAGTAACTGGCGTCTTAACGCCGAGACCTCGAGCAAGCCCGCGAGTAAAGGTCGTCTTACCGACGCCAACATCACCAACAAGCTCGATAACTGCTGGGAGTTTGAGGTTTTTTGCGAAGTTTTCTGCAAAAACCAGCATTTCTGATTCAGAAGAAAATACCATATTATATATTATAACACAAAATAGCTATTTTACTAGCTTGCGAGCCGCTAAGCGAATAGCCTCGTTCCAGCTTGATGCTACATGTGGGGTGCTAGCCAAACGAACAACGTCTAAGCCATGGCGTATAGCAAAAGAAATTTCTTGTATCATCATTTCGGAATTTGGAGATACGATAGTTGCGCCGAGAATTTTGTTGGTATTTTTGTCGGCGATAATTTTAACAAAACCCGCACGGAAGTCGCGTAGGTTTGAAGCCGGAACGGAAGAAAGCGCAACGAGCGATTTTTTGATTTTAATGTTTTGGCGCAGACATTCACGTTCGGTGAGGCCGACCGACGAAACGGACGGGTCGGTATTCGTGTGGCGGATGTATCCTAGGTAGTTAGCAATATTGCGAGAGCGATTGATGATATTGGCAGTCGCCAGCGCACCCTCATAAGCAGCCAGTTCGCTCGACGAGCCGTTAGACTGGCTAACAACATCACCCGCAGCATAAATATGTTTGACTGCGGTTTGGAGATAGCGATTCACCTCAATACCCGAACGAGAGAATTTAACGCCAGTGTTTTCGAGACCGAGATCAACGAAAGGTCGAGAGCCGGTAGCTAAAATAACCTCGTCTACTAATACAGATTTTTCTGCGCCTCCACGAAGGAAAACTACACGTTTAGAGTTTTCTTCTTGATCGACGGCGATAACACGAGATTGGGTAAGGTTTTTCACTCCTAGACGCTCTTCGAGATAGAGACTAAGAATCTTGCCAGCTTCATCATCTTCGTTAGGAAGAAGATTGCTGGAAATTTCTCCAATAAACACTTTGACGCCGAGAGAAGAAAAATATTCGGCTAGTTCACAACCGGTTGAGCCACCGCCAACAACAAAAATTGTTTTCGGCAGACGGTTAATTTTAAACGCAGTATCAGGAGTTAGGCAGGCAATCCTCTCGGTGCCGTTAATATTACCATCAAATAAAACAGAGCCGGTTGCAATTAGGAAATTCGGGGCAGAGATGCGTTTCGTGCCAACTGATATTTCGTAAGGACTAAGGAAGTTGGCGAAGCCATGATAACAAGTAATGCCAGCATTCTCGAAAGTCTTTTTGTCATCAAAGCCGGCGCGTTTTTCGGCAAAAGACTGCCAGTTAAGCGCCGTAGGATAATTAAAGCGCAAGTTACCAGAAGAAACGCCAAAACGAGCACTAGTCTTAGACGAGGCGTAGGCGTGAGAAAAAGTCTGGGCGGCTTGGGAAGATATTTCGTAGCCATTAAGACCTTTCCCGCCCCAAGTGCCAGATTCAACGATAGCTGTTTTAAGATTAGCTTCAGAAGCAAGAGCGGCAGCCGCCGAACCGGCCGGACCGCTACCGATAATTATGTAGTCAAAATCAAAATCTTTCTTGCCCATCTTAAACTATTTTATCACGATTAAAGTAAATATAAGCTAAATCGGCATTGTATTTTTTAATGGCTTCTTTGACTGCCTTGCGATAGTCGAGCTCAGTGATATTGTAGCGGTTATTAAGCCAACGCTCGACGTCGTCGGCAACGAGCTTGGAAATATAACAAGAGACATCAAGGGGGATGTTCGCAACCTTGGCTTCAATCATAAGCTCGTTGATTAGTGCGTTACGGTCAAAATTGTAACTTTGCTCGCGTTTCTTCATTAAATTTTCCCCATAACTTCAAAAACGAAAATAAAAATGCCAAGGCAAAGGAAGAGAGTTCCAGAAAGAATGCGAAGGAAGAGTTTGTTTTTAGTGCGCCAGCGTTGTATGGATACGATGGAACTACCTTTGCGCAGGCAGAGTCGCAGAATTAAGAGCGGAAGAATAGAAATAAAAGCAAAGAAACAGATGCCAGCGAATTGATATTGTGACGGGAGTGATAATAAAGAATTTGCGGAAATACAAAACAAAATAATTGAAAAAGGCAACTCAGCGAAACACGAAACTAGGCCGAGAGAGAAAGATTCAACTGGATTGTTGGTGGATTTGGCTCGAGAATAAAGAAATTTTTTGACTGATTCAGGCAACCAAAGTTCAGTAGCTCCACCAAAACGATAATATACAAGCCAGATTAATAATGAAGCAGCCACAAGCCCGCCAGCAAGGGCGGAGATTTGCCAAAGGCTTAGTGCGCTATTGAAAAATTCAAGCAAAACAAAGCCGGCTGCGGCAAGACAAAGAACAATAAAAATGCTAACACCGGCAAGATAGCTGGTTGCTAGAGTTCGCGTTTTAGCACGAATATGCTTACCGACAGAAGAATGATAAAGAAGCAAAAAACAACCCAGATTGACTTGGAGCGACGCATAAGCAAATGCTGATAATAGCACTATCCCGAGAGATACCAAATTGCTCATACTTAGAATTATATCATACTTAAGCTTGCAAGAAAAAATTACCACTGGTAATCTCAAATCATGAAAAAGTTGAGGTATGGTTTTGACCTAGTCGCAATGACATTATTAGTAGGTTTGTCGACATATGTTTATGCGGGAGAAAATTCGCTCTCAAACAAACTTTATATTGCGGCGGTAAATCCTGGTTATTCCTCAAATACCGGAGAAATGATTGAAATAAAAAATATCTCCGATGATGATTCCCTTTCGCTCGCCGGCACTTCGTTGCTGTATGTTGATTCAAATGGCGTGACTTATACGCTTTATGAGTTCGACGATGGTGACGAAATGATCGGCGAGTCTCTCCTGTTTAGATATAAAAAAGCGCCTGATGCTACTGAGGGGACATATGATTTGGTTTATTCATCAAGGAGTTTATTACAAAATGGGGGAGTTTTGAAAATTATACAAAACGAGAGCCTAGTAGACCAATTATGTTGGGGCGAAGTTGACGATTGCGCGACGCCAAAATTTACTTCAAGCGGCAAGAAAACTTTGGTGAGAAGTTTCGATAAGCTTGGGACGGATAATGAATTTTCTTTTGCGAGTGATTATGTTCCTACTTTTGATTCGGAACATAAGTCTATAATTTCTACCAACATACCAGAAGAGAAATTTTCTCAATGTAAGGATTTGAGATTTTCGGAAATTTTAACTTATTATGAAAGTTCTAAGTCGGAGCAATTTATTGAATTGTTTAATAGTGGGGATGAGCAAATTCAACTTGATGGTTGTAGCATTAAATATAAAAATAAATTTTATGATTTAACTGGAATAGTAAAAGCTGGTGAATATTTTGTGCGGTACGCAACTGATTTTAGCTTGACTAAAAATCCAACTTCGGAAAACAGAATTGACTTGATTGATGCTGATGGGGCTTTAGTGGACAGCTTAACATATTATAACGGGCAGAAAAAATCTGTTGCGTATGCGCAGTTTGGCTATGATAAATCTGGCAAAGAGCAGTGGATGCAGACCTACAAAGCAACTCCTGGAGAGGAAAATGTCTATCAAAAATGGAAAACTTGCCCTGAAGGAAAAGCTATCAATGAGGAAACTGGTAATTGCGTAAAAGTAACGACCAACGATACGACCCTTGAAGCTTGTCCTGAAGGAAAATATCGCAATCCACTCACTAATCGTTGTAAATCTTATGCTACTGAGGCTAGTAATGAGTTGAAGCCGTGCGCTGATGGTTATGAAAGAAACCCCGAGACAAATCGCTGTCGCAAAATTACTACTAATACTGGCGCTGATTATGCGTTGGCACAAGGTGCGTATGAAGAAAAATCAAATTTTGTGGCAATTTGGGCAATTGTAGGAGTTGTCACGCTGGGCGTTGGCTACATTGTTTTTCAGTATAGGCAAGAAATCGCAAAAATTTTCCGCAAGAAACAATAAACAAAAATGGCGCTAAAATTGGGGGGGCAATTTTGGCGCCATTTTTATCTATGACAAATCATAAACTTGGTTGCGGGGGTTCGATTTGAACGAACGACCTTTTGGTTATGAGCCAAACGAGCTACCAGGCTGCTCTACCCCGCGACGTAGTTTATATTATACTCCTACTCTGATTCTTCGTCAAGCTCTTCAACTAGAGAACGAACGTCGTCATCTTCGGTCTCTGGACGAGATGAGGCAGTCGTATGGTAGGTTTCGGCTTTTTCTTGGTCGCCAAATTCACGCTCAAACCAATAAATCAAAAGCGCAGTTCCCTTGGTCGGGTGAAGAATTTCCGCTTCGTAGGCATCTGAAAGAATCGTATCTTTATATTCGGAGCGATAGAGTCGATACAAGTCCAGGGTTCGCCAAGCATGAATGAGAGCAAGCTCTTTAGCGTCGGTAGTAGAATTAATATATTCGTCATAGGCTTTTAGACCAGATTCTATACCATCCGTAGTGATAAGGTCTAGAATTTCTAGGCGTTTTTTCGTAACCTCATCTAGAAGAGTCGTTTCGGTAACCGGAGCTGCGACCTGGGTTTGTTTAGTGACGATAACTTTTTCCGGAATAAGCTTCCAAATAACCAGAATTAATGCAATAGCAAAAACGGCGATTGCGGCGACAAGGTAAATAATGCTTTTAGAAAGAGGCTTTCTCGGCGGTTTATTCTTAATAACCGGCGCTTGAATTGGTTTGTCGACGATTTGCTGCGCTGGGCGAGGAGGTTGTGGCGGAGTAGGCTGGGGAGTTGTAGCACCCATTTTAACAAAAGCTGGGACTTTTACTTCAAGTTCGTGGTTACGGAAACGATCTTCGGATTGGTTTAGCTTTTCCTGTTCGGCGCGTCGAGCAGCTTCCTCTTCAGCACGCTTTTTAGCTTCAAATTCTTCGATGTTTCTTTTTTGGTCGATTTTTTGAGATAAACGGTCGAAGGCGGAACTACGGCGGAGATTTACGAAGTAATTTGTTTTTTGGCCAGCCTTAGAACTGCCAATTTCCGAGCTATGGAAAACTGGATCCGGAGAAGAGTTTGGTTGAACTTGCCCATCGTCGTTCATTACGGTTATTATTATAAAGCAGAACCTGCGGTTTGGCAACTATTGGATTGTTTGCCCTTATTGTCGGTATACCAACAGCTAGAATAGGTAACCCAAAAACTTTTATCGACGGAAGTATCAGAATCGCTTAATTGAAGCGCATAGTCGGAAAATGGAAAGTAGATATCAGCAAGCTCGACGCGCGCATCAACGCGACTATAGATATCATTTGCACGACCAGTGGAATCGACACGAGCTTGCGCGCCATCAAAATCTGCAGTGGCTTTAGTAAGGCCAGTATCGTCAGAAGCAAGTTCGCAGTCGCCGTTTTTGTCGATACAGAGTTCTACGGCGAAATCGGTGGTCGGTTGGCCGTAAGGCAAAGAAATGATAAGAAAACTATTGTCCGAGCTACGTTTAATTAGATTGCCCGGGTCATCTTCGTCATATTTTTGGATTGGGAGCGGAAGCTGGATAGATGCTGAGCAAGCGAATTCGGCGTCACTGTCTTCTGGGCAGTAGACTGTGTAGCCTTGATTGGCGGTGGAATGATTATTACTGTTAAGTAGTGCAGTCGCAGCAAGCGGAGTGCCGTCTTTAATACTGGCATTGGCACTATCGCTAGGTACGAGATAAAGGAGTCCACGATTAGTTTGGGAACCAGTAGTTTTGTCAAAATCAACCATCTCGAATGTGGAGTCGGTTTGGAGGAGTTGAACTGAGATAGTTGGAGGGGCAGCCGCGCCATCATCGCTTGAATAGACCGATTGGAAGCTGATTGAACCCTCTTCGTTGACGTTGGAAAAAATATATCTGTCGGTATTGTAGTTGTCGGAATACCAGCTAATACGAATACCGCTAATTTTACTAATGTCTTCGGTTCTAAGCGGGACAATGCGGGTCGGAGAATCGGCGTTTAGATAAGAACGAAAATCGGATAAAACTTCGCCAATCGTAACGCAGGTGTAGGCTTGCGTGGTTTCTTCGGACGCAGTGGTGCCACTTTCGGTTTCTTGAATTAGAACTTCACCGCCTTCAGTGCTGCCGCCATCAAGTGGTCCTTTTTGGCGACCTAGAATCCAAGCAGCAGCATTACAATTATCGCCATATTCTGTCATGTACTTTTTGATGTTAGCACATGAGACAGCTTGACCATTGAGCTGACCTTCGGTATTTTGACCAACACAGTTGTGATAGGCAATAATTGCGAGTTTAGCATCTTCTACGCCAGCGAGGGCGGAATCATAGGAAGACTGGGAGAGCTTAGTCTCTACGGTTTGGGAACTTTCAGACAAAATTAAGCTAACGAAGCCGACAATAATAACGCCAATAAGTAGTGTTGTAAAAACTACAACGTATATAGAAGTGACACCTGATTTGATTTTGTTCATTCTCTTCATATTTTACTCTCCAGTCATTTGTATTGCAAAATTAAATTTATTAAGCGCACAGTAATCGAAGCCTAAATCTGAACCAGATTCTGGAGTTTCGCAATAATTGCCATTGGCAGTGATATTAACTCCACCTTGAATCGTACCAAGAATAAAGGTAGCGGAAATGAAGATATGTTTGGACACTGGGTCTTGGGCTGCTGGATAGATGCTAAGGTCATAAAGAGCTGCGCCATTTTCTTCACTCGAAAGTAGTTCTACGGGTTCTTCGGTAAGGGCATAATCGTCAGCCGTGAGATCGTAAAAGGCCTGCGTGACATTTTTAACTTCATAGTCGTCAGAAATACGCGAAGCACAAGCGTTGCGATTTGGGTCGGTAAGTTTAAGGAGGCGGAACTCGTTAGTAGTAATGGTCTCATTTTGGTAAGTATATTTGACTGAAGATTTTTCCCCACCAGAATATTCACCGCCGAGAGTGTAGCCAGTATTCCAAACGTAGGAATATTTACCTGTACAAAAAACTCCTGAAGTTGCAACTGGCTTGCCGATTAGCTTGTTATTAATACTGATATTAGACGAGTAGTTTTGGCTATAAGTAAAAAGGTTAGCGTTGCTATTAACGCACTCTTCATAGGCGTTGTTAGCTGGATTGCCGGAAGAATAATAGAGAGCGCAAATACTAGTTAGGTCTTTCGTTGGCGATGCCGAGGCGGTGACGGTAAAATCTTCAATAAGATTACGCCCAGTAGTGTTGATAGTCCTGATAGTTAGGCCTTTTCTATAGGAAGAAAGTAGTCCGGAAATAAGTAAGGCGATAGTGATAAGAAGGATTGAAATAAACGCAATACCGATAGTAGCTTCGATAAGGGTAAATCCTTGTTTTATTTTTCGCATTTGTTAGCCTCCGTATCATCTAAACTAATAATTTCAACTCCGGTAGAGTTAGAAGCATCTTTTTTTAGCCGAACATCATAGATTCTACCATTCATATATTCGGAAGTAAGACAGAAATCGATTTCTTGTTTTTCGAGATTATTATAACTAGTGCCGACGACGTTACCAAAAGGATCCTTATCACAAGAGAGATTGCCTCCGGCATCTTCAAGGTCTTTAAGAACTTTTTGGATTTCAATCGTAGTATTCTGGACAGCAAAAGTATGGATACTGCCAGAGCTTGGCGAGCGGGTAATTATAATAGCACCAACAAAGTCATTTTCATTCGTATTTTTAATATCAGCGCCATAGCGAGTTGTATAGAAAGATTGATTGTAGGTTTTATAGGAACAGAACGAATGGTGGGCGTCATTTTCGGTCTTAGCGAGAACATTCGCATCAACTAATTCGAGCATTTCCGGGATAGAAAGACGCACTACGGTATCGCTATTGACGGCTTTGCCGACTAGGTCATAGACATAAACTTTGCCGTTTGCATTTTCTTCACCAAAGGTGATAACTTTGCCATAGATGGCTAAGTCCGAATTGCCGCTGCCGTTACTTTGGACGTTGGCGACGGCTGAATACTGCGTTTGGAGGAAGTCGGAAAAATTTTGGACGATGTCGTTGGAGCGTTGCTCGGAGATTGAAGTCCAAGTAGAAGCAAGAACTCCAATTAAAAGCAGGCCGGTGATTCCTAAAAAGAGTGTAACTTCGATGAGTGTAAAGCCTTTTTTCTTTATCATAAGTTGGTCCTTGTTACATATCCTCTATTGTTGACGGTTAGTTCGAATATATACCAGTCATCGGTGGTAGCCGTTGATGGCGCGTTGTATATTTGGATGCCAGTTCCGCCAGCATAGGTTAGCGTAACGGTAGTCGGAGAAAGGTAAATATTACTACTGCCAGCATAACGGTGGACATAATATTTGTATTGATAATTTTTCTTAGGATTAATAAGAATAGTCTCAGGTCCGTAGCCGTTGGTGTCGTCTAAATCTAGCGTGACGGAGCCGTCTGTAGATCTTTTGTGGCTATAATAAACTTCTTCGGTATTACCGTTTGGATCCGTAATAACTAGATGCGAGTCAAGATCGGAAGGATTTTGCCCCCAAGTTAAAACAACTTTATAGCTAGAACAGACAACATCCTTATACCAAACAGCATAGAGTTTAATGGTCTGTTTGGTTGGAGTGGCTAGAGGAATTGCGTCGCCACTATGATAGGTGGCTGTTGTAGCATCAGGATTTTCTGACCAACCTAGGAAAGTATAACAATCGCGAGTTGGGGTGGTATCTGGAATAGCGCCAAAGTTGTAGGAGGCGTCGTTTGACGGGTTATGATTAACAATATCTGACGGCATATTGTTTACTTCGTCGCCATCAGCGTTATCTTCGTAGTAAAGTTTATAGTGGTAGCCGGTCCAAATCGGTTTGAACACTAGGTTTGTATTGGCGTTGGTAAGTTTTGTATAGGTTTGCCCCGGCTGATACTTGGTTGAATCGCTGCCGTTACCGGTCGCTTGCCAACCAGCTAGCTCCCAAACGTCATCATTACTGTCGACATAGGTAGGAATAGAAGTCGGAATCTTATAGTCATTGCCGTAGCTATGCCCGCCACGAGCTAGATATGTAAGGTGATTGCTGCAAGGAGCGCCAGTGCCGCCAGAAGAACAGTCCATTTTAATGTCATATTTGTAACCATAAATGGCATAGAGATCTGTAGTGCCAGAGCTAGTTTTTGCGCTAAGGCTGAGACGATTTTTAGTCGTATTATTGGTAAGGCCATTGTTGGTCATAATATTATTGATAGTTGTTTTATTGTAGTAGGTTGACGTGTTGCCGGTTGTGCTCTTAGACCAGCCTAAGAAATATTTACCGGATAGATATGCTGGCGTAGGAGAAATAGTCGGTTCAGGCTGGTTGATTGTAAAGGTATAGGCGCTAAGAGCAGCTTCATGCAACTGAGTTGCAAATGGGACAGGGTTAAAATGCCAGTTACCGTCAATCGGCAAATGATAGCGAATTTGGAATTGGATTTTGTCGTTTTGGGTGACGGCGACGTCTGGATTATAAAGACGAATCGCAGTGCTAATAGTCGAAGCGGTGTCGGCACCTGGAGCATTCCAGCAAGTGCGAATATAAAAGTCATAAAAACTATTAGATTCGTCACTCGTGACTACAATCCAGATACCTTCGGCGGTACTAAGATATTTATAATCGGTATTGGAAAGATTTTCTTTTAGAGCGCCATCGTTGGTTGACGTGCCATAACTCTTTTTATAAATTAGACGTGGGTAGAGTGGGGATTCTGTAAAAATATTAGTTTGAAGATTTTCTCCATCAATTGCGCCGATTACGACATCATCTTCATTTTTGGTTGAATCATAGAGAAGTCTAGTATTAATAATAAACGCTGGATTTTGTTGAGAAAAAAGGCTATTGGTGTCATTTTTATCGGCGGAATAGGCCGTGCTACAAGTAGCAACGCTAGCGCTAGGAATGGTTTCCGCATTGCCAGCAAAACCAACTATTTTTTTCCAAATACCAGCATAGCGGCCTTCTGGGTCGGCGGAATAGGCATTATGAATAAAACGCAGGGCTTCAGCTTGGGCTTCAATTTCCGTACGAGCGGTCGTAGATTCTAGAGAGGCTTGGGCGTTAGT
>DCGC01000002.1:13182-14707 GCA_002315165.1 Candidatus Saccharibacteria bacterium UBA1788
TAATTGCAATAATGCCAAAAACAGCAATTGCGAAGAGAATTTCTATGAGCGTGTCGCCGCGTTTTTGTCGTTTTTTGATTATCATGCGCTAAAACCTCGGCGCCAATTCGCGCAAGTAAGTAGTATAGGCTTGAGGATAGCTACGAGATTGGTAATAAGACCACATTAAAGCCGAGGCTGGCAAGTTGATAGTTTCGGCAACAGCGCTCGAATTTGTTCCAACTCCGGCGCCATAGGTGCGCTTTAGATAAAGCTGTTTAGCTAGAATCGGGCCATTGATGGTTAGTTTTTGATTGCAAGTGGCTGAGCTGACAAGATCGCCGCTGCCAGAATCGACAGTACGGTAATTAGCACAAGTATCGACTTTGCCATTTTTAGCGACGAGCCAGGCATCGATTCTCTGAACTCCAGCGGCAATTTTGATATCTTTTTCACTAATAATTATATATTGGGCGGTGTCACTAATGTCGGTAACGTTTGGGCTAGTTTTAAGATTGGTATTAATCGTAATATTTCCTCGTGAATATATAATATGAGTTATTCCAAGTAAATCTTCCCCAGCTTCATTGATAGTGGCGTCTCCTGATAGGTAGGTATAGCGATAGCGAGACCCTGATAATGTATAGTCGTGGCTAAGGTCGATATTATTGAGGGTTTTTGCGGAGTTGTCGTCGTCAGTGGTGAGTGTATATCTCTTAACTACGCGATTGATAGAAGTGGAGTTAAAGGCTACTCCAGAATTGCCGGTCTTTTTTGAATCCTTGCATTTGTTATTGGCGATTGTTAGAGGAGAAAGTTTACAAATCAAAGCTTCGGTATTAGAGGCAATTCCGTTCTGATTATAGTTTCCGGAAGTAATCCCCATGTCTTTTGACAAGATAGTGCCGTAAGAACTAATTGCTAAGAATTCGCTCCACGAGCTATAGAAGGTGCCGTTTTTAGTGGTGGTTGATGCTTTAACGTCGCCTGCGGTGGACACCCCGCCACCGGTGACGCTGAATGTTGGTTTTTTGGCGATACGGCGACAGTTGGCTGGGGAAATATTCCAATTAGTATTGACGCCGTCCGCTCCCTTTTCTCCGTTGTTGGTATCGGTACCACTATCAACAGTATGAATGCCGGCAGCAACGCAGAATAAGGTGCCAACTTCTTTGTCTTCTACGTCAATATCTACAGAAGAGGTGACGTTGGAAGAGCCAGTAGTGCTGCCTGATTGATTCCAAACTTGCGTGATAGATTGGATTTGTTGACAGCCACTAATGCTGCTGAATTTTCCTGAATAAAATGCGCACGGGTCCTTGGTAGTACTCCCAGAACCATAGAAGCTGCTAGAATGGGCGGTGTCTTTGTTTAGGTAGAATGAGACTAGTCGTACTTCTGTTGATGGGGTTTCTGTGGCATAAGTGCCATCAGTAGTGGCGTTTTCTCGCTCTTTAATCTCTACGCCAGCTTGAGCGCTAGCGCTAGCGCCGCCATAAAGGATGTTCGTGCCGCTTAATTCAGCGCGTATGCTAGTTTTATAATT
>DCGC01000002.1:14722-19387 GCA_002315165.1 Candidatus Saccharibacteria bacterium UBA1788
ACATAGGCTTTGACTTCATTAGAAGTGCCAGATGAGGTGCGACTCGTGATTGTCTTCCAGTCGGAAGAAACTTGGTTTGTACCCATATAGCTGGAAGAAATTTTCTGCGTAAGCGTAGTGCTGGCGTGGCCAGTTTTAATAGTGAGAGTATTATTGGTATGGACGTAGGCCGAGTTTACACGACCGGCAGTGCCGGTTAGAGTGGCTCCACTAACCGAGAATGAGCTACTGCTCGAGAAAGCTGGATCAACCCCAGTGGCGGTTTTAATATTACTAGAAGAAATGCTAAATTTATTGACCGAGTCTACGTATTGTGGCTCGTCATCTGCGTCTAGATATGAGACGCCAGCTGCGCCTGGGAAATAACAGTGGGCAAACTCAACGGTATCGTTTGGTTTGAGATAGATAGTGTTTTTTGTCCATGAGGTTTGGACTCCACCTTTGATGCCAGAAATGGCAGAGGTAGTACCTTTAGAGGCGGTGGCGGTAGCGGAAGTGTCTTGGTAGCCAGACAGACCAGTTAGAGGACAGCTCGAAGCGGTATTGCTCGGACGGGTAATCGTAGCGCAGGCAGTAGAAGGCGTATTGGTTTCTCCGCCGGCTGGAGTGACTGTTTGGCAAATTTTAACGGACTCGTCTTTACCTACTGGAACTATGATAGTGCTATTATAAACTGTTTCGGTGCCATTAACTGCAAGGCTGCTAGTAGTACCGGTTTTAACTGTAGTGTCAGCGCCGCTTCCTTTTTGTCTAGTAATGGTATAAGTTGCCGCTCCGGCAGCATCGCCGGAATTTTTGATGGTGTGCTTAAAGGCCACATTAGCGGAAGTTTGACCAGCAGAAATTGCTTTGGAGACATTAGTACCCGCCGTACCGCCATTGATAGAGGCGGTGGAGGTAGAAGTGAAGGAAGGGGAGCCAGCAGTTGAGCCTCCGCAAAACCAACCTAGATTATCTCCCCACGTATATTTTCCATCGACCAATTTAATATATCCCTCTGAGACGGCTGTAGCTTTACTTGCCGCTGTTGGGTATATAGAGTCGACGGCTTTTTCGAAAATCGTTTTGACCTCATCCCATTTACCATAGGTTGCCCCTTTATAGCTAGATGACCCTGGATAATAAAAACGTATGTATCCGGAGGTTGTATAGTTGGACATTTTTGATATTTTTTGTATCCCAAATTGTGCTCCTAAGCTAGTGTCGCCGGCACTTGTGCTTCCGACGGAAAATTTTTCAAGGGCCAATCGCCAATATCCGCCAGTTTCTTTACATCCAGTAACTGTGCCCCCAGGCACATTATCATTCCCGTTAATTGTTACGGAGTCAGAATCCGTAGTGTAGTATTGCCAACTAGCCCCAAAGCACGTATCCCAATACGTGCTGCCGGTTGCTGCGCCTACAGAATGGGCACAACCTCCACCACCTGGCTGATATCCTTCTCCGGCATTTCCGTCGGCAAACACTGTATTTAGACTAAAACAAATCATGCCCAAAATGAGAGCCATGCATGAGGCGATCTTAATCTTCGTTTTCATTATTGTTGCCCACCTTTACTGCCCGTAGCCTCCACTGGAAGACTGTTTAATAAATCGACATACTGCTGTTCTTTGTCACTATCTCCGATTTTTTTGTATAAATTAGAATAAATAATATATAATCTTGCTTTTTGGTAGTCGTTTAGGTTGTTATCTTGTATGTTTTTTAGTTCGGAAATTGCATTTTCGGGCGATATTTGTTGATTATCTATCAAAAATACAATTTTACTCATGATAAGATCACTTTTATTGTTGCTGTCAGCTGTTTCTATTTTACTATTGATATATTCAATGGCGGCGTTGGCATTTCCATCGTTTTCGCTCATGGCTATGTCCATTTCTAGGCTTATCTTATCGTTATTCTGAAAATACTGTTCGGATGATTCTTCACTAATATCGTTCTGATAATGTTCCTGCGTGAGCTTTGTGATGGTAAGAAAGGTCAAAACAGCGACAGCGATGGTTAAAAGAATAGAGAGCACCAAAATAGCAGGGTTTATCTTTCGGGAACGCTGACCTATCATGCTTATGATTATATCAAATTCCGAAAAGAAAAGACAGCCATTTAGAAAGATTTGACACTTCTTGTTGCTTAGAAGACGTTTGAGTATGTTTGTTTTTTGCATAGTCAGAATTGTCGGGCAGGATAACTAGGTTTTCTCCTGGGAATTCTTTGTTTTGTTTCGCACGAATAGCGAGCTCTTTATATTCGTCGGAACTATAATATTCGTTTTCTAGCTCGAGAGTTTCTACTTCGAGTTCGAGGATAGCGAGTTCTTTTTTCTTTTCTACTATTTCTTCGGATAGTTTCCAGTTTCTAGTCATTGCAACGATAGAACTATATGTCCAAGCTATGCATAAAATAATAACAACAAAAAAAATTAAATTATTGGCGTTAAAATAATCGTGTTTCAAAACGTAGACAAATTGGCGAAATTTTGTCTTGAATTTGTTCATGGTTAAATTATATCATTTTTAGATGAAAAAGTATGATAAAATAAAGGAGTGGCGGGGGCGTAGCTCAGGGGTTAGAGCAGGCGGCTCATAACCGCTTGGTCGTTGGTTCGAACCCAACCGCCCCCACCATTTATGAACCAAGAAGAAGAATAGTAACAATCGGTAGAGTAACGACCGACATTAACGTAGAAATAATTACCAGTTCGCTTGACTCGGCGGTGTTCCCGCCGTATTTTTCTGCAAAAAGACCGAGCGAGGTGGCCGTTGGTAAGGCCTGGATAAGTGTACAAACAATAACTACTTCTTGCGGCAACAGAAGAAGTTGAGTAATAGCCCAAGCAAGAAATGGCGCAACCGTGAGTTGAATTGCTGCAATAATGAATAGTTTCCAATTTTTAGCTAAGCTACTAAGCTTGGCTGTTGAGAGCATATAACCAATACAAAGCAAGGAAAGCGGAGTAGTGGCCGCTGAAACATAACTGACAGTGGAAGATATTATATCTGGGACTTCCAAACGAAGCAGAAAAACGAGCATGCCGAGAATAACGGCGATGATATTTGGGTTTGTGAAAGTTTTAATGAGAAATTTCCAAGAGAATTTTCGCTCGAACAACCAAACGCCATAGGAAAAGAGCGCAAGATTAAAGGCAATGATAAAACCACAATAAGCAACAATTCCCTGTCCGCCAAAAGCGGTAGAGATAATTGGATAGCCTAGAAAAGTAGCGTTGTTAAAAATAAAAGCAAATTGACCTTCGTAGGTAAGGTTGCCTTTGAAAAATTTTTTATTATAGATTAGTTTGGAAACTAAAATCATTGCGAGCATGACTACGCAACCGCCCAATAGGCCAAGGAAAAATAGGTTAAGATAGCTGGCAGAGTATTCCGATGGAAAAGCAGAGAATAGCGAAGCTGGCATAAAAACCATCAGAAGAAGATTGATGAGATCTTTGTTGGTTTTTGGGCTGAGCCATTTTACTTTGCCAAGTATGAAGCCGAGCAAAATAATTAAGGCGACGATAATAAGACTAGTATAAAAACGGCTGAGATTAATTTCCATAAGCATATTATAACAAAAACAAAGCCCTCTTCCGAGGGCTTTGTTAACCTAAATAAATCTATTCTTGCATGATTATTTCTTTTTGAGAGTCAAGAAACCATTGCGTGGGTTCTCATTGACTTCACGATCAGCAGGAAGATCACAAGGAGTTCCTTTACCACCATTCTCAGATTTGGTGAAGAAATAAATGGTTTGTGGTTGGCCGCCACGGAGAGTAACTTCGGATTTATGTAAGAAATACTCGACACCTTTGCTGTTAGTATGTTTATAAGCCATTTCGCTTATTCCTCCTTAATGTTGTGATTCTATCTTATGACCCCTTTTTGTAGGTGTCAAGAGATTTTAGGGGTTTTCGACAAAAATCAGAGCAATCTTAAGGATAAGCCAGATAAGGAATCTTGTAAAAATTACAACAATTACCAGGGAACATAAGATGATAAAAAATCCCGACCAGGAGACAGTAAAGACCGGCGAAGAAAATTCGACGCGATAAATCTCGGTGGACGGGACATCTGCGAGTAGGGTCGTGGTGATTTCTTCAGAGGTTGGATATTTATCGATTTCTCCGGTCATACATTTTATATAACCTTCACTATTCCAATGCCAGCCATTCTTAAGAGCAAGAGGCTTGCAAGTATTGGATGCCGCAGCAAAAATATTACCGTTCGAAGTTGAGCTATTAGCTATTTTTTGTTCAGCCTCAGCAATAGCCTTATTAGCAGCTCGAATATAGGAATTTTCTAGATAAAAAACGCCTGTGCCGAAAGTAATTTTTTCCCTGCCGTTTTCTTCTATAATATTAACGACTATATGGGAGAGGGTAAAATCACGCAGCTCGTCGAGTGCGCTTTCTATTTCTGTTTCGTCGCCTTGTTCGTCGGCTGTCATAACTGCGTCGCGCAACTTAGTCATTTGGATATGATCCAACCGAAGTAGAGTAGCCGTTATAAAAAGGAGCGGAACTAAAATCAACAATAAATGCCAAGTGCGAATTTTTTTCGCAATCTTGCGTAGGGAATATTTGATATGATTTCTAACGCGACCACCCATATGATATTTTTATTATAGCACATGCGAAATGTTATAATAGAGTTATGAATATTTATATAT
>DCGC01000002.1:19399-39299 GCA_002315165.1 Candidatus Saccharibacteria bacterium UBA1788
GTCTGGAACGGCGATGGGGCCATTGGCGCTTTTTGCAAAACAGGCCGGTATTAACGTAGTTGGTTCCGACCGCTCAGAGGGAGCTGTCACGAGGGAATTAACAAAGGCTCATATTCCCTTTTCTATTGGAAACCAAGATGGAAGGTTTTTAGAGAAGAAAATCAAGGAAGGTGGCATAGATTGGTTTGTTTATACTTCAGCTTTGCCCAAAGATCATCCGGAAATTTTAGTAGCCAGAAAATATAACATTAGAATTTCTAAACGTGATGAATTTATTGCGGAGTTGGTAGATAAGTTAAGCCTAAAAATGGTTGCCGTGGCAGGCACACACGGCAAGACAACAACGACTTCGGCAATAGTTTGGGCTGCGCAACAATTAGAAATTCCAATTTCCTTTTTGGTTGGGACTACACTGGGATTTGCCGGGGCGGGGGAATATGTTGAGGGGTCTAGGTACTTGATTTATGAAGCTGATGAATACGATAGAAACTTTTTACATTACTATCCGTGGCTATCGATTATTACTTCCGTTTCTTATGATCATCCAGATATTTATAAAACAAAAGAAGAATATGATGCGGCCTTTGCTCAATTTATCCGTCAAAGCAAAAAGACAATCATGAAACAAAAGATTAATAATAAAATAAGGCTGGCGGGAGAAGTAAGGCGATACGATGCAACGCTTGCCTTATTGGCGATAAAAAATATCGCTGCTGATTGCGGAATGAAAATAAGTGATGATAAAATCATCGAGGCGTTGAATCGATTCCCTGGCGTGGGGCGAAGGTTTGAAAAAATCGGTGATGGTATATATTCCGACTATGCTCACCATCCCGAGGAGATAGCTGCGACTATTGATGTGGCATTAGAACAAGCGAAGTTTTCTGAAAAACGCGGGGTCGTCGTAGTATATGAACCGCACCAGAACGTAAGACAACACGAGGTTTTTGAAGGCTATAAAAAAGCGTTCGTGGGAGCAAGTAAGATTTTTTGGTTGCCAACGTTCTTAACGAGAGAAGACCCAAAGTTAAAAATTTTAGCGCCTAATGATTTTATTAAAAGTCTAGAAAATCAAGAAAATGCAGAAGCCGCAGAGCTTGGTGATACATTAGCTAAGAAACTAGAGGAGTATCAGAAAGAGAATTATTTGATAGTGATGATGACGGCTGGCCCAGCTGATAGTTGGCTAAGGCGACTATTCGGCGGAAATGCCTAAAACTTCGTCGGAGATGTCTTCGGGATTGAACGGATTTTCTATGGAATTGATATTTTTGACTTGCTGGTCGAAATTTTCGATAAATTCATCGATGGTTTCCGTAGTAACTTCGCCAGTTTCTTCAACTTCGTAATTATTGCTTGATGATGTGCCTTCGGTTTCTGACTTTTCCGGCAAAAATCCTGGGCGGGAACGGTCAAGATAAATATCTCCGGACTGATGATAAATGAAGAGGCTAATACCAGAGCTTAAAAGAGCGATAAAAGTTGCTATTAAACCAAGAATAATAAGGTTTTTGCCACCGCGACTCATAGACTTTCCTCCAGAATAATGATTCCTCCGCGATATTCGGAGATTAGTTGATTGAGTTCGTCGACATCGTCGCGAACTTTTTCTCTTTTAGTGCGAACTGCTGTAAGCTTAGCAGAGAAAAGGTCTAGGTTGTTTTTGCAGTCGAGAGCTAGCATCTCTTCTAATGACTGACTATAAGAGGTGAAATCTTGGTAAAAATCGGCTCTTTTGCTAGCGTACTCGGCTTGGATTGTGATAAGTTCCGAGATGGAAAGGCTATTATTGACGAGCCTGACGTTGAATGGTTTGATGAATTTGGTTTGGAGCTTTTCGTAGATAGGACCGATAGTTGTACGAGTTTTAGTGTCATTTTTTTGAATGGTTTTAAGTGTTTTTTTGACATTTGTGCAGGTTTGGCTGGAAAAATCAGCGCTAGCAAAAACTAGGTTGCTAGACGAGGCGAGCAAAATAGCTATGGCGGCTATGATAAGTTTAGTTGTTTTTGAAGAGACCAAGATGTTTCCTTCCGTCGTAGATTAAAGTTGGAATGCCTTTTGCGCGTATTGTTTCTGTGACCATGGATTTAACTTTTTGCATAAGTTCCGTTACTTGTTCAGAATGAGCGAGCGTGGAAATGTTTTTTATTTCTTCCATCGTAGCGCCAAAATCAGCTAACCAAGTTTTAAGTAAATCTTCGGCTCCTTCTGGGTCTAGTTCGTTGTTGAAAATATTTTGGTAAATTGCACCGGATTCGTTTCTTTCTGTAAAAATTCGGTTGAGGATTTTAACACCGTAATTGGTTGATGATAAATTGGCAGCGTGGATATAGCGTGTTATGATGCCGGAATTTTTGAATTTATAGCTGCCGTCATCCAATTCGATTGGATAAACCATAATAGCAACATGGTGATTCTTGATAAAATCGCCGTTGATTTGGTTTTTATATGACTGCATACACGCCGAACAACCTGGATCGACAATATCGAGCGCTAATGGTAGATTATTTTCGTCGTTAAGGTAGATAACGGGCTCAACAAGATAGTTTTCGGCGTTCCAGCTTTTAAAGCGATCTGGGATAGCGATAAAAATTTCTCCCCATTCGCTAAACCAGTTAAGATTTTCTTCGTCGATAGAACAAGATTCCGAGCCGAGAGCGCATGACGCTGGATGAGAGACATTACAGGTGCCGAGAGCCCAAAGGGCGAGAAGCGATTTAATGGAAGTCAGAATAGCCCAAATGGCAACACCGACAATAATGACGGAGAATGTTTCAATAACGACCGAAAGAGGCTTAACAAGCTTAGGTTTAGTGAGAACGACTTTTTTGAGGAGGGAATTTTTAACATCATCCTTGAAATTGGTTTCACATTTTTGGAGACGTACTTTTTTCCAAACGCAGCCCCAAGCTTTTTTGAAGACTTTCCAGTAAGCACGGCCAACTTCGCGTTTAAAAATGCTAATAATAGCAACAAAAATTCCAATAAGTGCAAGAATAATAAAAGCAGCAATGCAAACCATAAATCTATTATAGCATGCCGTGATATAATGACTTTATGAAAGATTTTGATTATCTAGATAAAAAGAGTGTTTATTTAGATTCGGCTTGCCAGTCTCTAAGGCCACGCCCTGTTCTTAAAGCTTTAAATGATTATTATGAGAAGTTTAATTCATGTGGCGAGCGCGTGAAATATCCGTGGGGAATAGAGACCGATCGACGAGTAGAGAACACAAGGAAAAAGGTAATTAAGTTCTTAGGTCTTAAACAAAAAGATTATTTTACTTCTTTTACGTTGAACACAACTTATGGAATTAACTTAATCCTAAACCAACTTGATGGTAAGCAATTCAAAAAAGTAATTACATCAGAAATTGAGCATAATTCTCCTTTTTTGGCGACAATGAGCTTCGCAAAGAAAAATAATATACCGCGCGAAGTAATAAAACGAAACGATGATGGTTCGATTGTGCTAGACTGCGATTTCGCAAAGGCTGTCGTAGTAGTCAATTGCGCAGCTAATTTTGATGGAAGAAAGTTATTAAATATTAATGAGCTAATTAAAAAAGTTCATAAAGCTGGTGGTATTGTAATTATTGATGCGGCACAGGCAATGGCTCATTCGTCGGAAATATTACGCAAGACGGAACCTGATGCGATTTGTTTTTCTGCACATAAAATGTACGCTCCGTCGCTTGGAGTGATGGTCGTCAGGAAAGACCTGTTAAAAAAGATTGAAACTTGTTTTATAGGTGGGGGCATGGTTGATGATGTGGATGAAAATTCCTATTTATTATCTTCAGAAAGTCCGGAGCATCTATACACTAAGTTCGAATCGGGCTTGCAAGCGTGGGGAGAGATTATTGCACTAGGAGCAGCCATTGACTGGCTCGAAAAAATACCAAAGTCAAGCAAAAAGCAGTTAGAAGGAAACGCAAAGAAACTGTTTGACTTTTTGAGTTCTAGCGAAAAAGTACATCTAGTAAACAAAGAACCGAACCCGACAATATCGTTTTATGTGGAAGGCGTCGATTCGCATTTATTAGGCGCGGCATTGGGCGATAAGGGAATTATGGCAAGGACTGGCTATTTTTGCGCGCATTATTATTTGGATAAAGTTTGTAAATATCCTCCACTCATTCGTTTTTCTTTGGGATACCAAACTACAGATGGTGATGTGGAGAAGGTGATTAATATTCTAAGAAAAGTTATAAAATAAACAATAGCAGCTCTGGTAGAAGATAGATATGCAGAGCGTTCGGTAGCCCTGAGAAAAAACACATAGAAATTAGATAAGATAGCAAGACGCTCAAAATAACCGGTGCTAAGGCGTTTTTTCTGAGCTTATGAAAAATTATTATCATTAGCTGCAACAGCAAAACAATTCCTATAATCCCAAGTTCAAGAAAAATGCTAGCATATTCATTTTGAATAATTTCTTTTGAGCCTAATGCAGACCCGGCTCCGCCCAATCCTACTCCAAAAAAGAATACTGCTGGGCTAGATAGGGACTTTTGCAAAGCCTGTTCGGTCAGGGAAAGTCTAATTTCCGTCGATTCCGATACGTAACCATCGAAAGTAGCCTGATCGTCTTGATCGGCAGGCTGGTTCTGTTCTTTTTCTCTTAAGTCAATTATTCCGAGCGAGAGATGATGAATAGATTTTGTGATTCCGGTCAAAAAAGTATCGTTTGTATAGGATAATCCCGCAAAAATACCTTGAGCACACAGGGAAATAATGAAGGAGCAAAGAACTAGAGGCAGCGTTTTGGAAGGCTGAAGCGAATGTTCCCGGACGCACAGAAAAATGCAAAGAAAAATTAAAGCTATACAAAAAGCATAGATTGCGCCACGGGAAAAAGTGAAAAACAATGTAGAAGTGACAAAAATAGTAGAAATAGCGAATTTAACCTTTTGCGTTTTTGTTTTTGCGTAGACACACATATAAAAAAACACTAAAGACGGAGCGAGCAATAAATTCCCCATAAATTGGGGTTCTATAGCAAAACCGTTAGGATGAGGAAAACCGAAAGTTGATGTCGTGCAGCCACGACAAATCATAGTGACAGAACTTTGCACGCCGATCAGGTCCAAAAAAGATTGAATCCAGCAAAAAGCACACACCAAAATCGATGAGATTAGAAAAATTTTAAGAATGTTTTTTTTGATCTCTTTATTAGTAAGAATATTTTTGATGGAAAAAGCAGAAATAAAAATACACCACATGATGCCGGCCGTGAGGATAGTGCGGATTTTATTTTCAGACCAAAAGGTAGATAGCGAAGAATACGAAATAAATGCAAAGGCAGTGGCAAAAAGAAACTTTTGGGCGGTAGTCCATTGCGCGTATCCTCTAATAAGGCGAATAAGCTCTGGCAAGGATAAGAGTGCAAAAACCGCTAACCAGATTAATGGTAGCGACAACTCGAAGTTCATTAAATTGTTTTCACCTAAAAAAATTCTTGGGTAATAAGAAAAGAATAGTACTGCCGGTAGGGCGTACAGTAAATATCGTCTACTAGTGCTAATTAAGTTTTTCATGAATAAAATTTTTTATCTTTGTTTTAAAAATATCTTCAGAGAAGGGGAGAGCAGTCTTTGCGACTTTATTAGGGTCAAATTTTTTAGCTTTGAATTTTTTGAGGGCAGCTACGAGGGAATTAACTGATTGGCTATTAAATAGGACGCCGTTTTCGCCGTCGATAACATAATCTACGGCTCCGCCTTTACCATAGGCAATTACTGGACACCCAGCTGCGAGCGCCTCAACTGGAGCAATTCCGAACGGTTCGAGACTAGGAAAAATATAGCCTTTTGCCTCGGACAGATATTTTTTGAGGGAGGCTTGATTCATAGTGGGAAGAAAAGTGACGATTGGGTCGTTGCCGACAAATTTTTGAAGACGTTTGTGCTCTGGTCCATCACCAATTAAGGTAAGTGGTTCGTTTAGTTTTTTGCAGGCCTTGACAGCTAGGTCTAATCGTTTCCAAACTACCTGACGAGATGTCGAAATATATCCTTGACGTTTCTGCATTTTTGTTTTTTGATTATTTTGTTCATGTACTTGACTTTTCGTTCGGTTTATTTCCCTATCTTCTGTGGAAAACTTGCCTGTGGAAAACTTTTCCACAGCTACTGGCGGAGCGATGATGGTTGATTCCCTTTTATAATATTTTCTGATTTGCTCTGCAGCGTATGTTGAGATGGTGATAAAATAATCCGGACGCTGGGCGGCATTAAAATCGGCTCTGCGGAGCGGTTTGACCAAAATTTTAAAGAAAAACCGAACAGCTGGATTTAACGCTCCAAATCCTGGGTCAGCAAGATAGTCATCATAAAGCTGCCAATAGTATTGGGTTGGTACGTGACAATAACAGATGTGCAAGGCATTCCCTTTTTTGATTGATTTTGCCTCCGCACCAGTAACGGAAATAATTAAATCATAGCTAGATAAGTCTAAATGATTAAAATAAATCTGGCGTAGTGGGGCTAAGAAACGACGAAGTTTGGGTGAAAATTTTTGAAGCCAGCCGGTGCGCACATCAGCATCCTTGAACCAATCGATTCCTTTCTCATCATATTGAGACGTATAGATTGGAGCTTTAGGGAAAATATCATGAATTGACTTTAGGACGCGTTCTGCTCCGCCGACGTTGGTTAGCCAATCACAAACAATAGCAACTTTCATTATTTTGCACCTTTGCCTTTAAAGACCGCTCCGAATGTGCGTAGGATAATTTGAAAATCGAGCATGAGGGACCAATTTTGAATATAGTATATATCGAGGGCTCGTCGTTCTTCGAAAGAGATGTCACGACGACCGGAAACTTGAGCTAGGCCAGTCAATCCAGATTTAACAGAAAGCAGCAATGAGCGGTCACCATAATTACGCAGTTCACCTGGAACAAGCGCTCTAGGACCAACCAACGATATGTCCCCTTTGAATACATTAAATAACTGAGGAAGTTCATCTAGGGATGTTTTACGAATGAACACTCCAATTTTAGTGATACGGGGGTCATTTTTGAGATAGTCACCGTTTTTGCGATATTTTTTAATTAATTCTGGCTTGCCCATCTTTTTAAAGGCCTCTTCTGGGCTCAATCCACTATATTCTGGGCGCATTGAACGAAACTTGTAAATTTTAAAAATCTTATTGAAACGCGAAAGACGATTTTCTGAGTAGACGGCGCTATGTTTTGGGTCTGATATTTTAATGGCGATAAAGATAATCAGCATAGGGATAATGGCGACGATAATGCCAACGGTGCTAAGAATGATATCCAAACAACGTTTTACAATTTTAGCCCAACCAATGAGCGGCGTGACTTTTACTAGCATTGTAGGTGTATCGCCAATCAATTCAAGCTGACCGATATTAGACGAAAGAGCGGCGCTCGATGGTACGTAATAATAGAGGAGATGTTTTTTGATAGTCTGTTGATATATATATTCTTTTTGGCGTTCGTCGGTCTGGAAAATTGCATCTGGAACTGTTTTTCTTAGCGCTTCTTTTAGAGAAGAAAACTGAAGCTTATGCAGACCTCGTGGAATATATTTCCCGTTAGAGACAATACCGACAATGCGATAGCCGGAGTCGGGAGTTGAAGAAATATAATCTGCAAGTTTTTCGGCGCTTTTATTGTTGCCTACAATAATAATATTAATAACGCTTTTTGGAGAATTGCGAACGATTATATGACGAATTAGCCTAATAATTGACCGGATACCGATAAGAGTTACAAAGCAAAAAATCATAGAATATACGGCGATAGAGCGAGTTGGTAGCCTACTACTTGTGCTGCTTAGGAAGTCAATCGTAATTATCATCATCGTGCCGATAATTGAAGCGAGGACGAGACGGCCGAATTCTGGTAGTTTATTCTTACTAAAAAAGATATTTTTCTGATATAAGCCTAGAGTAGCTAAGATGATTAGCCAAAACGGAATAAGTATAAGAATTGATTCTGTGAATTGAAATAGGTTTGGGTTAAAAAAATATGGGTTTGGGTCGAAGTGTGTACGAAAATAGTAGGCAAAAGCTAGAGAGAAAACAATTGCGAGGGCGTCACCGAACATCAGAAATAGGCGAAAAATTAGTCCTGGGTCTTTCTTCATGGTTATATTATAACACGTAGTGTATAATTGAAAGAAAGAGGAAAAAGAGATGAAGATTTTAGTGACGGGCGGGACTGGATATATTGGATCGCATACGGTTATAGAATTGCTCAACTTGGGTTTTGAAGTTGATATTGTTGATAATCTTTTTAATAGCAAAATTACCGTTTTGGATAAGATTGAGAGCATCACTGGCAAACGTCCTGGTTTTTTTGAACTAGACCTCTTAAATAAATCTGGGCTGGAAAAGATTTTTGAAGCAAGCAAATATGATTTGGTTGTGCATTTCGCTGGGTTAAAAGCCGTTGGCGAATCAGTAGAAAAACCTTTGACTTATTATGAGAATAACGTTACTGGAACAATTTATTTGCTAGATTGTATGAAAAAATACTGTGTAGAAAAAATTGTTTTTTCTTCTTCAGCAACAGTCTATGGAGAACAAGATGCATCAAGATTGACCGAAGAAATGCAAACTGGAATAGGAATTACGAACCCGTATGGCAGAACTAAGTTTATGATTGAAGAAATTTTAAAAGATGTCGCTAATTCTGATGCTAATTTTTCTGCTATTATACTTAGGTATTTTAACCCGATCGGTAATCACCCTTCGGGATTAATTGGTGAGGATCCGAATGGAATACCAAATAATTTAATGCCAATCATCATGCGCGTTGCACAAGGAAAAAGCCCTGAGCTAAAGGTTTATGGGGATGATTATCCAACTCCAGACGGAAGTGGAGTCAGAGATTATATTCACGTTGTAGATCTTGCAAAAGGCCATGTTGCAGCTATAAATAAAATGAAGCCGGGGGTTGAGATATATAATCTTGGAACTGGCAGAGGGACCTCGGTGTTTGAGATGATAAAAGCTTTCGAGAAAGCAAGCGGAGAGAAGTTGCCATTCGTTATTACTGAAAGACGTGCTGGTGATTTGGCGGAAATTTTTGCCGATACAACCAAAGCTGAACGAGAGTTGGGATGGAAGGCTAAGCTAACGGTCGGCGACGCGATGAAGGACACTATAAGGTTTTTATATGGAAAATAAAAAAGTATCAGTTATTGTTCCAATTTATAATGTTGAACGTTATCTAGAAAAATGCCTTGATAGCATAATTGGGCAAACGCACAAGAATCTAGAAATTATCCTGGTAGACGATGGCTCTACCGACAAATGTGGAGAGATTTGCGACAAATATGCTTCTATGGACAAAAGGATTAAAGTAATACATCAGAAAAATGGCGGACAATCGAATGCAAGAAACCGTGGATTAAAGATAATGCATGGCGACTTTGTATGCTTTGTGGACGCGGACGATGAAATAAAAAAAGATTTTGTGAAAAAATTATTAGGCGCAACAAAAGGCGACATCCGAATTTTAGCTGCAACTGGAATAGAATATAGAAAATTATTTCAACATACAGTTTCCGACGTTTATGTTAGAAACATACGAAAACAAAGAGCACACGAAAGCCTAGAGGAGTATATACCTTTTTTACTATCCATGGATGGTAGAATGTATAGCGTTATTAATAAGATTTTTTCGGCAAAGATGATAAAAAATAATAATTTAGCATTTCAAGAAAAAATCGATTTTGCAGAAGATACAAGGTTTGTTTTGCAATACGTAAAAACGGCTAGGCCGGAAGTTAGTTTTGTGCTTGAGCCGTTATATATATATAATTTTGGCACCGAGACGAGCACCATAAAGAGGACTAGTGTCGATTGGAAAAATTGGAAAAGGTCATTTGGTGATTTGAAACAATTTGTTGGTAAAAACCCTAGCATAAAATCGCGTTTCTGGATGAGTGTAGTACTATTGCGTTGGAGAGTGTCTTATGTGCGCTCGAAATTGCGTTTTAAGCGTGTTTAATTTTGCGAAAGACTTTATAAAACATACCGGCAAAATCCGTGGCCATTATTATATAAGATTTTAATTTTAAAGAAAGTAGTGGGTTTTTAAGAAATCTTTTTTTATTTTTAGAAATTGTATTAAGAATTTCTTTTGTTGATGGGGTTTCGAGGTTGCCCAAAATACTCTCATCTAAAAACGCAAAATAGGCTAGAACTTCTGAAACCTCTGCAGCATAAAATAATTCCCTGTTTTTCAAAAAATATTCTTTAGCTTCGTTCGCGGCATCGAGTTTAGATTTTAGTCTATTTTCTAATTTTACCGTGCTCATAATACTATTTTGACGCTGACGATAAAAATAGAGTGGTCTATTGATAAATGTTACTTTTTCTGCTGCTGCAAATAGTTTATAAGTAGTCAAACTATCTTCATGAAGCCTATTAATTGGGAACGAAATGCTTTTAAATAAGTCTTTTTTATATATTTTATTCCACGAGACTACCTGATAAGTATTCTGTTGGGTTAGCAGAAATTTGGTGGCCTCTTTGCCCAATACAGTCATATTTTTAGGGCATTCAACATCTCCATGCGGGAAGGAAGCAAAACCACACACTGCAATATCGGCGCAGTTATTGGTGGCCGCTTTTATAAGCTCTTCTATGAAATTTTTAGATATATAGTCGTCTCCGTCTATTAGGGCGATATACTCACCGGTAGCGATTCCAATTCCATTATTGCGAGCGGACGATAGTCCTTGATTCTTTTGATGTATAACTTTTATGCGCAGATCTTCTTTCTTGAAGTCGTCACATATCTTTGAAGTTGAATCCGATGACCCATCATCAACGATAATAATTTCTAGATTTACATAGGTCTGTCGTACCACCGACGAAACGCATTTACGAATGAATTTTTCTACGTTATATGCGGCAATAACGATTGATACTTTCGGTTCCATATTGATTATAATTATAACATTTTGTGCTAAAATTAAAGAATATGAGCATACCAAATGTTTTTAATAAACGAAATCGTGTTCTACTTAAAGAGCTGACAAAAACTGATTTTAAACTTAGGTATCAAGGTTCTGTCCTTGGATATCTTTGGGCATTATTACGTCCATTAATGATGTTTGCGATTTTATACATTGTTTTTGCAAAACTACTAAAAATCGGGAACGACATTCCTCATTATCCAGTTTATTTATTAACAGGGACAACTATGTGGAGCTTCTTTACGGAGTGCACTAGCCAAGGTATCCAGGCAATTGTTAGTCGCGGTGATCTGATTAGAAAGATTTGTTTTCCAAAATATATTGTTGTAGTCTCAGCGACGCTGACAGCTGTAATTAATATGCTCATAAACCTAGGGGTGATTATTATTTTTGCACTACTCAACGGGGTAACGCCGTCTTTAAGCTGGCTGCTTGTTCCCTTTTCTCTCTTAGAAATTTATCTTTTGTCGCTGGGAATTGCCTTTCTACTAGGCGCAATTAATGTAAAATATCGCGACATTACGTCAATTTGGGACGTTCTGATTCAGGCGTTGTTTTATGCGGTTCCGATTATTTACCCGATATCCATGGTTGCCGATACTAGTATTATTTTTGCAAAGATTATCCTTCTCAACCCAATAACTCAAGCAATACAAGATATTAGGTATAATTTAATAACACAAGAGACGGTTACTACTTGGAGTTTTGTAAATTCCCCATTTGTGAAGATTCTGCCAATAGTTGCAGTTGTAATTATCTTAATATTGGCTGCTTTATATTTTAGAAAAAAATCAAAATTCTTTGCGGAGGACATTTAAATGACTAAGCGTGCTATTGGAACTAGATTGGAGCAGTATACCGATGGGGAGCAGGCAATCTCCGTCGAAAATTTACATAAAAGTTTCAGACTACCAACAGAAAAGTCTTTTGGGTTGAAGCAAGCCATCTTTAATGCTTTAAGGGGGATTAAAGGTTATAAAGATCAAAAAGTACTTAGTGGCTTAAATTTCCAAATTAAAAAGGGTGAATTTGTAGGAATTGTAGGGCGTAATGGTTCTGGAAAATCAACATTATTAAAAACACTGGCCGGTATTTACTACCCAGAAAAAGGCAAGATAATTATTGACGGTAATTTGGTGCCTTTTATTGAACTTGGTGTTGGTTTTAATCCGGAGCTAACTGGCAGAGAAAACGTATACCTCAATGGTGCAATGTTGGGTTTTTCTAATGAAGAGATGGACGCAATGTACGATGAAATTTGGGATTTTGCGGAATTAAAACAATTTCAGGATCAAAAGCTAAAAAACTATTCGAGTGGAATGCAAGTGCGTTTGGCTTTCTCAATTGCGATTCGCGCAAGCGGTGACATTCTTTTGCTTGATGAAGTGCTAGCGGTTGGCGATGCGGCTTTTCAGCAAAAATGTAATGACTATTTTGCTTCGTTATATGGCAACCAGACCGTTATACTCGTAACTCATTCGATGGAAAATGTTAGAAAATTTTGTGATCGTGCAATCTTGATTGATAAAGGCAAAATTACAATAGATGGAAGCCCAGACGAAGTGGCGTCGGCTTATGAAAATCTCTGGAAATAACACTTTAGAGTAGTGGTAAAAATATTTCTTCTACTGTTTTTCTAAAATCAAAATTTTTTTCGTAATTTTTTCTGGCGTGGACCCCTAGTGTTGTTTGAAGCTTTTTATCGCTAATAATTTTCTCCATTGCTGATGATAGGCTTTTATGATTCTTAGCTTCGACTAACAGTCCGGTTTTACGATCTGTAATAATTTCCGTATTTCCATCGATTCTTGTGGCGATGATTGGTTTCCCCAGCATACTGGCATCAAGTAGTGAGATGCTCATGCCTTCATAGTAGCTCGGTAAAACAAAAATTTCTGATTCAGAAATTGCGCGCAAAGGGTCATCTGTGTGTCCATGAAAAATAATATTTTTGTTTGGTTTTGCGGCATTTAAATATTGTTTATAGTCTGGACCATTGCCATAGATGTTGAGAATGGCATTCTCTTGTTTTTGCGACACTAAATTAAATGCTTTAATTAATTCTTCTATACCTTTGTAATTAATAATTCTACCGACATAACAAAAACTTTTAGGAGTTGGCTTTATATCGGAATATAGTTCTTTTCGGTCAATTGACCCATTAGTGAGGACTGTTACGTTCTGAAGTTTTGCGGGGTAAGTAGTTTTTTCTAACCATCTTTTTTCAAAATTACTGATCATAAATATTTGCTTCGGGATATTCATGAGGCTTAATATATACTTGCCGATAAAATTCTTGTATTTTGAGTTGATATTTTGAAACACCCAAATACGTAAATCAATATGATCAGTCCAAAAAATTTTAATTTTAAGACGTTTGGCTGCTAGAGTAGCGGCTATCCAATCGTCACGAGATTGAACATCTACTGCTATTGGCTGATATTTTTTGAACTGCTTTTTATACCAAAAATACAATTTTAATTGCCATAAAAGGTACACTGGAAGCAAAACATTGCGCCATCCGCTCCAATTTTGTTGCTTCAAGAATGGAGCTTTGATTGTTTTTATTTGCTGTTTCGCTGCGTTCTGTAAGAGTTTCCGTGAGCTGGAAACGATAACTGGTTCATAATTATGCTCTTTTAGAATTTTTGCAAGATCAATTTGATATGACTCCGCTCCGCCATAGTTATTCGGCAAAGTATTTCTAATTAAAAATATGTTTTTTGTCATAGTGAAAATACCAATATTCCTACCAAAATAATTCCAATTCCTATTAATTTCTGTTTGCTGATTTTTTCTTTCAAAAAGACATAGCTCATAATTGCCACAAATAAATATTCGGACATTCCTAATATTGGCCCTAAAGACAGTGGAATGTATTTATATGCTAATAACGAGCACAGGGTTGCTAAAAAGAAGATCGTATATGCAGTGATTGTTTTACAATTTAGATATTCTTTGAGAATATTTTTGCGTTTTACGACTGCCGCTTTCTTTAACAAAATTTGCGCAAATGCCGAAATGACAATACCTACAATGTAGACAATTGAGAATAAGAAAACTTTATTCATAATTTTTTACCACAACTCCTACACCAATTAAGACGATAATCGCACCAATAACCATATTTATGGATATTGTCTCATTAAAGAATAGGGATCCCCACAGCATACCCCAAATAATAACGATTGCTTTATTGAAGAAGGCGCCGGTTAATGACATGCGTTTTAAAATTTGTTGCCAACATAATGCGTAAATGCCAAGAATCGCAATTGATATGCCATAGAAAATAATAAATTTGATAGATAAAAATTCTTCGCTCGCAGCAAGTTTAGAAAAAACACCACAAAATGAATAGATTAGCAGAAGGGCATGCAGTAATACGTATTTTTTGTTTTTTCTAATGATTGTTATTATCTTTTTCAAAATTTACTTTCTCCTTAATTACATACTGAGGTGACTCGTTAATGCTGATATAAATTCGGCCGACATATTCGCCCACAATGCCAAGCATTAACATAATTATACCGCCAATAAATAGAAGTAGTGCAACTATTGAGCTATATCCGGCATCAAAGTTTGCTCCACATATTTTCATTATTATCAATGTGAGCCCATATATAAAGCCGCCCGCAGCGCTAATAAAGCCAATGAATGTAGCTATACGGAGCGGTTTAATAGAAAAGGCCGTGACTCCGTTGAGCCATAGATCTAACATTTTTTTGAATGAAAATGTGGTCCTTCCTGAGAAACGATTGCGCTCTTCCATTTCAACATTTTTAAAGCTATTAGTGCTGCGCAAAAGAAGCCCGGTCATGTATGGATAAGGATTTTTATACCTAATAATTTCTTGTACGATTATCTTTTGTAATGCCATAAAGTTCGTAAATTCAAGATTTTTTGGTCTATCCAGAAAGAAACTTGTCATAAGTTTATTCATGAATGTTCCAAAATCTTTAAATAAGCTTTGCTTTCTTTCGGGGTATTTAGCCATAGCAACATCTATACCTTCTTCAAGTGGCGATATGAGTCTCCATAATTCATCCATAGGGCATTGGCCGTCATCGTCCATAATGACGACATAATCGCCCAAGGAATGGCGCAATCCGGCCATCACCGCTGACGGACGGTTCATGTTTTTCGTGAAACTGATAACCTTCAGCTGTTTATTTTTTTCAGCGATGCTTTTAAGTACATCGAGAACCTTATCCTTTGAGCAATCGTTAACGCAAATAATCTCATATTTGTACTCTGTCTTTTTTTCTGCGACTTTATCAATAATCTCTTCGATGACTTTTGAAATTGTTTTTTCACTACCGTAGCATGGAATAATAAAGCTAATTTTTTTCATAAGTCTCCTTTTTTAAAAAACTGTTGATAATTTGACAGCTTTTGAGTATGTCATCGTCTGACGCGTCTAGAGTAAAATTCAAAATATGGTCGCCCATTGTACTGGCATATTTATTACCCTTATCACAGAAAAATTTAGATATGTCCGGATACCAATCACTGATAAAAATTTGTTGGCTCATAAAATGGGTAATGATTTTCCGACGGATACAGCTGTCCACAATGATAGAAAATCTCCAAGGATTTGATCCGCAACAATAATCCAGGCTACGACACTTTGCAGTTATATTATTTCGATATAGCTGATATTTGCGGACTCTCTCCGCTTTTTCTTTGCTGGCCACCTTAAAACTTTGATGTATTTTTTGCTCTAGGTCAGAATTATCTATCCTGTATAAAAAGATATCCCTAAGTGAGGCTTCAACGACCGACAAAAATAGCTCCTTAATTCCATTAGTGTCACCAGTATTTCTGAGTTGGCGATATCGTTCCGAAAAATAATCTTGCCCTTGCTTAATGGTATCACTAAAAAGCGGTAATTTATGATATTCTTCAGCAATATATTCTATTGGATTATCCGTAGCTAGAATGCCGCCATTGCCCAAATCGACATTTTTTGCATGTCCAGTGCTAAAAATAGCATAATCGCCAAAAGTTCCAATCTGCTTCCCTTCTAGTGCTCCCCCCATAGCCGATGCGCAATCTTCTATTAGTGTAAGATTATTTGATTTACAATATTGTTTTATCTTCAAAATTTCTGGAGAGACATTACCATACATATATGGGAATATAATTGCTCCAGTTTTAGAATTGGTGCATTTGATTATATTCTCTAGATTAGTATTGCCGGTGCATGGATCGATATCTGCAAAAATTGGCTTATTTTGAGAGAATATAATTGGAAACACAGCAGCATAACATACATTAGCAGGAACAATAACTTCTTTACCTCTGCAGCTATTTATTAGAGCTAAAAAAATTGCTGTTGATCCTCTTCCTACTGGTATTATATGCTTTTTATTGAGAGACATATTAAAAGGTTACTGGTTTTTGCTCTTCTTTAATGAAGTGGTAATTTTTAAATTTTTTCGATTCCCATTCTTTGCGATAATCTTTTAGCATTGTTACATAGTCTGCATACTGTGGTTGATAACCGAGTTCTTTTTTTGCCTTATCAATACTATAAATATATCCCCGAGTCAAACCTGGCTTTGAGCTATCTTGGATAACGTTTGATTTGTGATTTGTTGCGAAAACTTCAGCAATTCCTAAGGCTTCTTCGTACATGGAATATCCTACTCCAGACGCAATATTAAAAATTCCGCTAACGCCTTTTGCCTTAATAGAACATTCTATAGCTTGAAGAACATCTTTAATGTATACATGATCCCTTTTTATATGTTGATCTCCCCAAACACAAATATCTTCGCCACTTAAAGCTTTTTCGACAAAAATTTCAAATGTACTTTTACTATAGCTACCGTCCTTACTTAAGAAGCCCAATACCTCGCCGTAGCCATGAACTCCGGTAAAGCGCAGAGTGATGGTTTCTAAACCAAAATCCTTATGATAATATTCCATAAAGTTTTCTGCGGCTATCTTCGATATAATGTATGGGGTATGGTCGCCTGTAAAGCATGGTGCGTCATCTTCGGAAATTATATCTTTTCCATGTATATCGTTATAGACTTTATGACTAGCTGATAGAATAACTTTTTTAATATTATTTTTACGTGCAAACTCTAGCACTTTATATGTGCCAATGGTATTTACTTCAAAAAATTTTTCTACTGGAGTTTCATGCTCCGCAAGGCATGCGGCAAGATTCACAATTGCGTCGACGTTTTTTGTCGGCAATTTTTCGTAATCCGCGTCATTATCAATATCAAATGCTTGAAATTTGATATCGTTTTGGTCGAAGAAGTTCTTTACCTTCATCGAACGGCCAAGTGCCAAAACGTCATATCCTTTTTCTTTAAGAAATACCGACAGATAACGCCCCACATATCCAGTAGCTCCAACGATTAAAATCATTTTAGTATTCTCCCTATTGTGTAATTATATAATACCCCACTCTGCTGCTGCTATCAACCGTTTTGCCCATATTGCTAACTTCCATGTTACTAACTCTATATATCTTATCTCCATTCTCTTTAATGAAATTATGCATTTCATCCAAATCTTCTTGTGAAAAAATGAATTTAATTTCTGCGTTTTTGTAGTGGCTATGGATAGTAAAATCAATTTCGTTTCCACAAGCAACATCAATTACCATCTTCATAAAATCATACCCGGTAGAGAGAGGCACTAAATCCGACCCGATACAATCACCACCCATTCTTGCGCCGATTTCAATAATGCCAAAATTTCCATCTTGGTCAACTTTGAATTCCGTATGACTTGCGCCGTTTTTAATCCCAAGCGCATCTAAGGCTTTAAAAATATTTTTCTTGATTTTTTCTTGCCATTCAACTGGGATATCCGATGGTTCACTATGGCCCGTTTCGATAAAATTTGGGGCTCCTGTTGTGTATTTTTTTGTAAATGCCAGGAAAAAGTGCTCCCCACAACGAGAGATGCATTCGCAACTATATTCGTTGCCGTCAATAAACTCTTCAATAATAGCCTTATGCTCAAAAGAATACTCGGACGCATTCTTTACCGCATTTTTTGCTTCATCAGCACTGGTGACTTTTGTAATTCCACGACTACCCGAACGATCGGTAGGCTTGACTATTATTGGAAAATGATAACCGTCTAACCTTAATTCATCTTCTGGACCAACTTTAATATGCTTTGGGACCTTTATCCCGCCGTTCAATAGAGCTTCCCGCATAATATATTTATTAGTGCATCGCTCAATAATACTTGTTGGGTTACACGCTAGTCCTAGTTTTTCTGCTACATAATTAACAGTGATAGACGCTAAGTCTGAAGCAATAGAACAAATTCCGACAGGATTAATTTCTCTGCATTTTTCTAAAATCTTGTCTTTTTCAACGATGCTAATTGGGTAAAAATGGTCGGCAGTTGTTTCCCCGATTGATCCGTCTTGCCAAGCGAACACGTGAGTTTCATACCCAAGCTCTTTGGCTTTTAGGATGAGCTGATTTTGAAAATCGTTTGCCCCAATTATGACAAGTTTTTTCATTCTATAGCCCTCTATAAAATTCTTTTATTTTATTGCAAATATATATTATTTCTTCTTCTTTTAAGCCATAATACATAGGAAGACGGACGAGGCGTTCGCTCTCTTTTGTTGTGTATTTGTCTTCGCCGTGAAAGCGACCAATTTTTTTGCCAGCTTTGGATGAATGAAGTGGTACAAAATGAAAAGCTGGGTCGATTTCGTTAGCTCTCAGAAAATCAATCAATTTAGTTCTTTCCTCTAAATCGCGGGCTTTGATATAGAACATATGCGCATTATGTTTACACTCTCTAGGTATAAATGGCAGTTCAATATCGCTTAAATCTTTGAGGTTGGAATAATATAGCTCCCAACTATGAAGGCGATTTTCGTTAATTTCATCAGCTTTTTCTAGCTGAGCATACAAATAGGCAGCGTTGATATCGCTAGGCAAAAATGAAGACCCGACATCTACCCACTGATATTTATCAATTTGACCGCGGAAAAATTGGCTGCGGTCCGTCCCTTTTTCACGAACAATCTCGGCTCGAGCAAAATCATTTTTGTCTTTTGCGATAATAGCACCACCTTCACCCATACTGTAGTTTTTGGTCGCGTGAAAAGAGTAGCAACCAAAATCGCCAATCGTACCAAGTGGCTTTCCTTTATACTCGCTCATAACTCCCTGCGCAGCATCTTCTATCACGATGAGGTTATGCCTCTTAGCAATCTCCATAATTTTATCCATTTCACAGGATATGCCAGCATAGTGAACAGGCACAATAGCTACAGTCTTTTCAGTGATAGCATCTTCAATAAGCTCTTCATTAATATTCATAGTATCGGGGCGAATATCTACGAAAACAATTGTGGCTCCGCGAAGAGCAAATGAATTAGCCGTAGAGACAAAAGTATAGGATGGCATAATAACTTCGTCTCCTGGCTTTATATTGGCAAGGATAGCTGCCATATCGAGAGCTGAACTGCCAGAAGTAGTCAATAATAAATTAGCGTCCATATGCTCTTTGAACCATTCGTGACATCGCTTTGTAAAAGCACAGTCGCCGCAAATGGCGTGATTGTCGATTGCTGTGGAAATATATTCTTTTTCTTTTCCAACAAATGGCGAAATATTAAATTTTATCATTAATCCTCCTATATTCTCCTGATTCAATATCGCGAATCCAGTCTTGATTTTCCAAATACCATTTTACCGTCTCTGCTAAACTAGATTCAAATGAAAAAGTACGATTCCAGCCCAATTCTTGTTCCGCTTTTGAAGAATCAATAGCGTAACGCAAATCGTGCCCCGGTCTGTCGGATACGAATTGTATTAGGGATTCTGGTTTATCGAGTTGTTTAAGGATAATCTTAGCAACATCCAAATTGCTGCGCTCAGAATGGCCGCCTAGATTATATATTTCTCCGTCACGGCCGTTGCGAATAATTAAGTCCACGCC
>DCGC01000002.1:39308-46265 GCA_002315165.1 Candidatus Saccharibacteria bacterium UBA1788
ACCAACGTTATGGTCGCGAACATGGATCCAATCTCGCACATTTTTGCCTTCACCATAAATTGGTATAGGTTGGTCGTTGAGCGCTCTTTTGATGATAACTGGTATTAATTTTTCAGGAAATTGATATGGCCCATAGTTATTTGAGCAGCGAGAAATAGTGACTGGTAAACCAAATGTACGGGCGTAGGCTAAAACTTCTAAATCAGCGCTAGCCTTTGAGGCGGAATAAGGACTTGATGCTTTTAGCGGGTTTGATTCTTTGAATAATTGTTCTGGGTGATCGAGCGGTAAATCGCCGTAAACCTCGTCGGTTGAAATTTGATGAAAACGTTTAACATCGTTTTTACGTGCAGCGTTCATTAGGTTTAAGGTTCCCAAAATATTGGTTTCTGCAAAAATATTTGGGTTCTTAATGGAATTATCGACGTGACTTTCGGCAGCAAAATTTATGACATAATCAAAATGTTCGTCTAAAAAAAGTTTATTAATGAATTCGGAGTTACAAATATTTCCTTTGATGAATCTAAAATTTTTTCTACCGCAAAGCATGGAAATGTTTGCGTAGTTTCCTGCATATGTTAAGGCGTCAAGACAAACAAAATAATCTTCCGGATATTTTTCGACGGCATAATGAAGATAGTTGCTGCCAATAAAGCCGGCACCGCCAGTTATAAGAAATTTCATTGGATAACTCCTTTTGCTAAGCTGATTAAATATTGGCCATAATCGGTCTTGTGAAGCTCTTGTCCAAGAGTTAACAACTGCTCAGCATCGATAAAGCCACGACGGTAAGCAATTTCTTCGAGACATCCAACGTATAGGTTTTGACGGGTTTGCACGGTCTGGACAAATGAGCTAGCCTCAAGAAGATTTTTGGTCGTTCCGGTATCTAGCCAAGCAATGCCTCTTGGTAAAATTTTAACGTCTAGCTTATGTTGTTTCATATATTCAATATTGATTGAGGTAATTTCTAGCTCTCCACGACCGCTTGGTTGAACCTGTTTTGAAATGTTAATAACATCATTGTTGAAAAAATATAGTCCTGGTATCGCATAGTTTGATTTTGGGTTGTCTGGTTTTTCTTCTAGTGATAAAACATGCCCAGATTCGTCAAATTCTACTACGCCATAGGATTTAGGATCGGCAACTTGATAACCAAAAATAACGGCGCCATCTAGGTTTTTTTGAGCTTCGTTAAGGATTGTAGTCATGCCATTGCCAAAAAAGATATTGTCGCCAAGAATAAGGCAAACATCATCATCGCCAATAAAATCCTCACCTATGACAAAAGCTTCTGCGAGGCCGCGAGCTTCTTTCTGCTCGGCATATTCAAATTTAACACCGATACGGCTACCGTCGCCTAATAATTCTTTAAACATAGGCAAGTCGCGAGGCGTAGAGATGATGAGAATTTCCTTAATTCCGGCAAGGAGTAGCGTGGAAATTGAATAATAAATCATTGGTTTATCATATAGAGGTAGAATCTGCTTAGAGACCGCCTTCGTCATCGGATATAGACGGGTTCCTTTTCCGCCAGCTAAAACAATACCTTTCATTTTATTCTCCTTCATACTTTAAATCTAAATTTTCTGGAAGATGATAGTAAGTAATAACAGCATCTTCGACCCAGCTAATACCCGATAGGCCAGTAAATCCGTATACTTCATTGCATGGTTTTAATAGATATAAAACTGTTTCTTCTGAACTCTGGTTATTATATTCAAGAATTCGAGAAATATTCTCCGTGTTTACTCTTTTATTACAATGATATGCGTAAAGAGTTTTGGCATAATTTGATATTGCAAAAATACCGAATATTAAAATTACGAACAGCATGTTTACATCCTTTAGATTTAGGTACTCTTTTCTTGATATAAGCGCAAGAACTCCATATATAGCTAAGGCAATAATGCCGAAATAAAAATTCCAAATCATAAATAAAATGATGAAGATTGGAGAAGTGTCGATTGATTCGTGTTTGGAAATTACGATGAGCTTTGCAGAAACTACCCACATGAATGCGGTCGTATAGAATGAGGTCCTAAGTGGATTGTATGGGGCCATAATCATAACGGCTTGGAATAGGAGGCCAAATAATATCACAAAAAATACTAACGGATCGTCGTCTTCTTTACTAATGCAAAATGCATTAAATGCCATCGAGAAGAAAAATATAATTATAGCTACATACGGAAGAAAATGGAGCAGCGAAAGAGTGCCTGCTTGATATTTATCGAAGAGATTCGTATAGGCAAAAACACGAGTAGCTAATTCGGTCGGTATTCCCAAATCAATGCGACTAATTAGGCATAGTAAAATTATAGCTAGCGAATATAACGCCGAAGCGACACGCATTTTATTGAGGTTAGCTTTGCGGTGTTTACTGGATCTCTTGAGAGACACTATCGCAAGAAGTCCAGCAGCAATATAAAGGAAGATTGGGGCAGCATTAAAATCAGTGCCATAATTATAAATAATAAGATCAATAACGTCACTGCTACGATAGAGGATTTTTTCAATAAGGTTAAGGTTTGAGTACTCGGCAAAAGTCGCCATGCGCCCAGAATTGCCTGGAGCAAAATAAAAGATTAAGAAGCCGGCGACGCAAAGTGCCAAAGTTGCCCATTCTATTTTTTTGATTTTTACTTGTTTTTTGGCAATAAATCTTTTCCAGATAATAAAACCAATAGCAATTAAAACCGAAATGCATCCACTCTGGGCCGAGCTCCATCCAGCAAAAAACGCAGCGAGTGGCAATATAACTGTGTCGTATTTTTTATTTTTTCCACAAACCATGCGCGTAAATAAAAGATAGAACAATAAGAAGGCTTGAAACATAGAAAAGAGATAAGCCATACTGCCATCAAGCCAATAAAATACTTCGCGAGAAACCCAAATGGAAAGGCTAAATATAAAAAGCCATAATATTGACGCGACTATCCATTTATTTTTCGTTGTATTGCGACAAATAATTTTGGTAGATAAAACTACAAAAGCCGCTAATAAAGCAACTAGGGCGGTTTTCCAGACAAAAGAACCTGCTGCAATTAATAGTATTACTAGGAGTGCAGTATATCCACCCCCCCATGAAAGATAGTGGTTGATTTCATACTGAATAATCTCCGAGAGAGGACGCGAGCTATAGATGCCAAGCGAGTAGTCGTCAGCGTAAAGTACGACTTGAGACATCTGTATCGAAAGAGCGATAATTCCGATAGCCATAATTGACAAAAATTGCCAATTAGCAAAAATATATTTTTTTAGATTCTTGCAAATATTTCCCATAATTGACTATATTATAGCATGGATGCGGTTAGAAATCTCTTTTGACTAGCTCCGTGAAGGTCCTCAATGAATGTTGTTTTTTGAGGAGTTTTTGGGAGTTCTCTACGTATTGCTGGAGTTGCTCGTTTGGCATTTTTGCGGCCGTTTTTATTGCCTTGACATATGCTTGCGGATTAAGGAAGTCGTAAACAAGTATTCCAGTTTTGTCGTTTTTGATGAATTCACTAACGCCGCCATCGTCACTAGCAATAATCGGTAGTCCGGCAGCTGCAACCTCAAGGATGACATTAGGAATGCCGTCATTCATCGATGTGTATAAAAATAGATCGTATTGGCTAGCGTCGATAGAGCAAAAGCCGTCATACGCGCCTTTAAGGGATATAACTGGGTTATCTTGGAAAATATCTCGTTTTATGTCAGCATCAAATGTGCCATACATATCTATGACATACTTTTTAGGGTCTAGTTGCTTACCGATTGACGCTACAATGCTAGGTAATTTTGTATTGGTAATGCGACTAGCCCAAAGAATGTGTATTTTCCCATCATTGTTGCTAGGTTTATTGTATGATTTTATATCGAAATGAACGGGCTGATAGTGGACGACAAATTTTGATGGATCAAATCCATTTTTGTTAGTTGATTTTTCGATAATTGTTTTATTGTCGGTAAAAATTTTATCGATAACGGGATAGATATCAACCATATATGGATCATCGTAAGAAAAGATTCCTTGCATGGCGGTGTTTGGTATATATTCTCCAGCAAATAAAGACGTACTAAGTTTATACTCGCTTTTAAGGAGTGTTTTGTGTGACATTGCCCACTGATAGCCATATTCGGAGTTAACAATATGAAGTCGTTTACATTGAAGCTGGACGATTAGCCGAGAGAATAAAGTATCTCGTTCGGACGGTGGAAGTCCAGAAGCAATATTGCCAAAATCGATAAAATCAACATTATCTGGAAGTTTATTTTTCCAGATATGTTTGACTGGTAAAGTAGCGATGACAGCAATATTAACTTCGGGAGAATTATGTTTAAGCGCCGCAATATAATTTAAGATGACTTTTTCTGCGCCACCGCAAACAAGCCAAGGGATTATAAAAACATAGTCAGGTGTTTTGGAGATATTTTTTGCGAGCTTTAAATAGGCATGTCCTACGTTTAACTTAATTTCTGGAGAATAAAAGATGGTTTTTCTTATATTATGCTTTCGGGGATAAAGTTGCGTCTCGATTGTATTAATTTTACGCCAGGCTTCTATGACAAATTGAGGGATTGTTTTGTTTTTATTACGCCTTTTATCTAATTGTTTAACAGCAATTTTTGCAATTGGTGTAATGAAATAATTTATTGTATTGTTTGAGCGAATTTTTTTATAAAGTTTATATCCGCTGGTTTTAATTTTTTCCATATTGGAAACTTTTATCTGGTCAAAATCGGACGATTGGAAATTCTTAAAATCAAACAGTTCGGTATATGGCAATACTCGCATGTCGGAATTATAGCTAGATAACATCGAGCCACTACTGCGGCGATAAAATAGCACCGTATTAGGGGCTACAATATGATTAATTCCATTGTGAGTAGTTTCGACATTTAAAGCGTAATCTTCATATCCATACCCATTACCCATGTGTCGATATTTGAATTTGAGAAAATCTTCTTTTTCCCCCATGATAGTCGAGCACCAACAGTTTTCGCCAATTAGTGTTAAAGTTGATTCTAAAGAATTTCGATTGAAGTCTTTTTGAATATGAAGGACGTTGCGTTGTTCGAATCCGAAATTCAATACAGCATGAGGATGAACCATTATCTTACATGAAGACGTAGTAAGACAATCTAGGCCATTTAAAAACCAGTTGTCCGATATTAAATCATCTCCATCAAGAAAGGCTAAATATTTTCCATTAGCATGCTGGGCAGCATAATTTCTTGAATCTCCTAAATCGCCAAAATTATTCGTAAATATTTTAATTCTTTTTTGTTTTTCATATCTTTGAAAATATTTAATAGTGTCTTTGTCGCCGCGATCGATATGTATGATTATTTCGTAAGAGTACTTTTTTTCTATATTTTTAATTGCTTCAAAAACACTGAGCATGGTTTTATGGGCAATAATTCCCTCATTGTGTGCAGTAATAATAATTGATAAATCCATGCTTTCAATTATAGCATGGCTATTTTGTGATTGTTTTAATCTTATTTAATATCTTTTTGAGTTTAGCCTTGATATTATTTTTCTTACAATGATCTAATTCTTTATTTAATCTTTCTATTTCGTTTGTAAGATTAAAATATTGATTTTCGAGCCAATCTTTACCCTCTTGCACTTCGAGTAAATTACGATAGACGTCTAACAAGATTTGTTCGTAGTATTTTTTATAGGTTTCGTGGTGCTTTTTAATCATTTTTTTGCGAATAAGCAACTCATCCTCTATCGAAGCCGTGTGAGAGAGGGATTTACAATGTTGACGATAGCGAAATAGTGGTTCTTCTATTAATCCAAGATTCCACCCGGCTTCTAGCATAGATACCCATCTGTCCCAATCCTGATAGCGTGTAAATCCACCTGATAGGTCTGCTTCTTTTAGAGCTTTATTGCGCATTAATGACGAACCCAGCATATGATTTTTTCCGGCAATATGCTCTAATGTCATTTTCGTTTTATCAAATTTACATACAACATCTGGCGCATTTTCATAAAACATAGTGATATTAGTGCCAACCGCACCACATTTTGGGTGTTTATTCATGTATGCTACCGTCTTTTCAAGAAAAGTTGGTTCTAGGATATCATCAGCGCATAGAATCATTATGTATTTGTTGTCGATAATAGCATACTGTTCTTGTTGCCGCTTAACCGTACCTTTGTTCTCTATGTGAATAAACTTTTCAGATATTTTAGCATACCTAACATTATTAAGAATATCAGGCGTCTCTCCATCGTCTGATCCATCATCAATTAAATGTATTTCAAAGTTTTGAAATGTTTGTTTTTTAAGCGCTTCAATCGATTCGTTTAGAAAACGTCCTTGGTTGTAAGTCATTAATATGATACAGACATCTGGTCTATTCTTCGCGCTACTCATCTAAATCCTTATATTTTATGCATTTATCAATGTTATTTATAGTGTCATCTTTAGCCCTCAAACACAGCTCATTGTTAACGGTCGTCTTTTCAGTAAATAGTTTTTGCCCTTCATCTATAGTTTGATTTAACTTTTGTCCGCTAGACGTATAGTAGTTTCCTGATGTGTTTTTAATGGCTATCGTCCGTGGTTGCGCCATAGTGCTATACCTGTCTGATATTTCCTGTAAATCTCTATATGCTATGCAGAATCCCTCTTTATTTTCAGGCAATAGACACAGACTTCCGTTTATATATACTGAGGAACTAAAGTAGGTTATAGTTTTTTTATCAATATCAACTTTTTCTAGAGTTTCTAGATTAATATATCTAGCGTCGTCTTTGATCGATAGTCGCCTTGGTCTAATCATTTCTGCTACATTGGAAATATTTGCTTCTTCTAATTCTGAGTATGGTATGCATGATAAAGTGGTATCGTTTTGAATTTTTAGACATGTTTCACCCATCCACGATGCAACTTCTGAGAAATATTGAACTGTCCCTGCGTAGCGGGATTTTTCTATGAACCCATTTTTTAT
>DCGC01000002.1:46289-69676 GCA_002315165.1 Candidatus Saccharibacteria bacterium UBA1788
ATATTGGAAATTTTTAATTTTCTCGGGATTTGCATGTTAAAAAATTGCGGTGATTGTATTTCTTGAAGGTTTGCGTACAAAACGCAGTTATTTTGACCTATATCTTCAGAATATAAGCATAGTTGTCCGTTTAAATATGTTTTTTTCGTAAAGAAGGCGCTTTTTAGGTTAGTGTTTCTTATTTGTGCATTATTTATATCGACATATTTTTGATTAACAAATAACAGACGTCGTGAGTTGCTCATTTCTTCAGGAGTAGCCGAAGTTAATTCTTGTATTTTATTGTAGAGATAACAATCGCCTTGCTCTGATGTTGCTAAGCATAATTTGGTATCATCATAAGTCCCGGAATATATAAAATATAGAAAAATACCCTTACTTGTTGCACTAACAAGATTAGTATTTTTTTGTATATACGTAGCTCCAGCTGGAACGAAAAATAACCTCGGTTGCACCATTTTTGAATAATTAGATATTTGAATTTTTTCCACAGCAGAGTCCCCAAACCAATCGTTGAAATAAAGATAAAAATTACGATTGCCATAAGATGAACAGGTATTCCCCGTTCCGTAGCCGGAGCTAAGCGCAGCTGAGTTTGGCTGGTATGGCGTGTAGCGATAAAGGGCCGAGGTTGCTAAATTTTTGATATTAACTGTCGTGCCGCCGCAAGATGCTGATGGATTGTATTGAATATAGTTATCACCTAGTGGATAGTTGGTCCAACCGCCATTTAGTACTGTACGGAAAAGGCTAGCCGCGTTGCGGACTTGGTTTTTAAAGCCATAATATTTAGAGTCGCAGGCTGCCGTATCAGGACAGCCATATCCGGTAGCAGAGCGATATTGTAGAGTGGTTGGCCAGGTGTCAGTAATAAGGCTTTGCTCTTTTTGGAGAAGAACAATCAATACTTGTGGGTTGATTTTATAATCTTGGGCAGCCTGCCAAATAATATGGGCAGCAGTTTCGCCTGAAGTTGGTTTTGGTTGGAGACCAAGAGACTCAGAAACGTAAGTTTCTGGGAATAAATCGTCAGCTAGACAGACATAATGACCGTTTTCTACATGATAAGTACGAAGCGCGACGCGAGCTTTAGAAAGATTAGTGTCGTTGCAGTTGTTTTTACTCTTGAGAAAAGCCTGGATTTCGGCTTCGGTCATGGAATTATAATTAGACATTACGTAGTCGCTTATAATGTTGCCTGGGTCAAAGTTAGTAGTAGAAACAGCGTCGGTCTGCTTGGTGTTTTGGAGGCTAAGAAAAGTAAAGACGCCAATAAAGATAAAAATAAACGTTAGAAGAACATAGCGCGTACGAATAATCTTAGCTAGGTTCATATAGACGCCTCGCCTAAAATTAATCCCGTCTTTGAGCCAGAATAGATTTCTATTGAATATGCCCATTTGCCAGAAGATAAGTTAGAAAGAGGAATATCAAAGCCTTCACAAGTAGATGTGGCAGCACTAGTGACGATTTGGGCGGTAGCTTGGTAAGATGAGGCGTCGGATTGCATCGTAAGCTCACATGTGCCGGAGGATAAAAATTGATCAAGGCTTAGCCTAATAATAAAATTATCGCCTGAGACGCGGGCAGTAGTAATGCTACCAGTAATAATCTCGAGTTGGTTCGGATCTTCCCCTTCGTTTTGGATAGTTTGTTTATCATCATTGTTAGACTCAAAAGTTTGAGCGGATGGCATAGACGTTGTTGTATCTTGTGAAATATCCGTGTCATCATCGACTACTGGTTTTTTATAAAAATGGCCAATAATTAAAAAGATAGCAACCAACAAGATTACAATAGGAATAATCAAGAATGGTCGGCGACGTAAACTGCTGCGGCGACGAGACTTTGTCATAAGGTAAGTATAACAAGTTTAGAGACCAAGTTCAAGGATGTCAGCCGCCTGAAGAAGAATCTCTTTTTCTTTAGGTGAAGCCGTGAGGAGTTTTTGCTTAAAGAACTCTTTGATTTCTTGGTTTGAGTCTTCAACTACTTCTAGGGAACGGGCAGCACCTGGAATTTTTTTGATTGCACCTTTAGTAACAAGATTGTCGACGTGTTCGGCGACAGCAGAGACTGATGATAAACCAAGCCCAGACATAATCTCGCGATATGAAGGAGAATAGTTATATTCTCGTGTAAAATCAACGATAAAGTTAAGAATCTGTGTTTGCTTTTTTGTTAATTCTAAAGTCATTATGTTATAATTATATCATTGTTATTAATGAATGAGGGTCGATGAAAAACGAAAAAACTATTGATGGCTTGACGGTGCGTGGCGTTGTAAAAAAGACAACACAGAAAAAACCGGCCAAGCAGACAAAAAAAGCAATTAAACCAGTGCCACAGAAACATATTACCGAGGAAAAAGCACGGGAAGCTTTTTTGGAACCAGTAGAGGCTTTTGATTATGATGTAACTAGCGAAGAAATTAAAGATGAAGTAAAAGAGTTCAAAAAAGAACTCAAGAAGAAAGAAAAGAAACCTCGCAAAAAAATTACTAAGATTATCGAAGGTATAATTTTAGCGATAGTTATCTTACTAATTGGTGGAATTATTTGGTTGTTAGTTTGGGGTAATGATTTGATTGCGAAGTTGACTGGAGGAAGGTCAGGAATTTGGAGTGCTATTGGAACGTTAACTTCTGAAAACTATACACCATTAAAGACTGACGAAAATGGTAGAACTAATATTTTAATTTTCGGAACAAGCGGATACGACATGAGCGGTTCCGAGGGTAAAGGCACGCACGCTGGGTCACAATTAACAGACTCCATTATGGTAGTAAGCTTAGACCAAGAAAGCGGCGATATTGCCATGGTTAGCCTTCCAAGGGATTTGAAAGTTTCTGAAGCTTGCTCGGCTGGTAAAATAAATGAGGTTTATTGGTGTAATAATAAGAATGGAAACACTGAAGAGGCTGGAGCAAAGGCGTTAGAAAAAAGCGTTGCTAATGTGTTCGGAATTAGTTTTCAATATTATGTGCATGTGAACTGGATGTCTCTTGAAAGTATTGTTGACTCGATTGGCGGCATTACTGTGACTTTGGATGAGGATATTAATGACCGTAATTATACAAAAACTGTAATAAAAGCAGGGGTTCCAACTACATTGAATGGTGCGCAAGCATTAGGTTTAGCAAGAGCTAGACATGGAACTACGGGTGGTGATTTCTCTCGCGGAACAAGTCAACAAAAAATTTTAATTGCAATTAAAGATAAGTTGGTTGAGAGTGGGGTTAGTATGACAAGAGCATTAGAGCTTTTGAATATCTTAGGTGATAATGTTAGAACCGATTTTACAACAGAAGATTTAAAAACTGGCGTCCACATTATAAGTGATTTCGATCTTAGCGCAATGCGACAGGTTGCCGTATTAAATTATACTAATCCTAAAGAATCTTATATGACCACTGCGAATATTAACGGTATTTCCTACGTAATACCTAGCGCGGGGGCTGGAGTGTATACTGATATACAAAAGTATATTGCGAAGGAATTTAGCAGCGATCCGATAAAACGTGAGGATGCTAATATCCTTGTATTGAATGGGAGCGGACAATCTGGAGTAGCAACAACTCTTAAGACTAGTTTGGAGAGTGAAGGCTATAAGGTAGGTAAGGCAGATAATGCCCCTGATGGTGAATATACTGAAAAGTATTACATTTATAATATTTCTGGAGATAAGACCATTGGCACAGCTAAGGCATTGGCTGGAGAATGGAACGTTGAAATAAAAGACAATAGTACATTGCCAAGCGGAATCAGTACAAAAGGATATGATATAGTTGTAATTATTGGTGGTAAAACAACAGAATAAAAAAATCCCCCTAACGGGGGAATTTTTTATTAAGCGTTTTTCGAGATGATTAATTTTCTTTCGCGACCTTCGCCTTCGGAGTGAGTCGTGATGTCTGAATAATCTTCGGCAAGCTTATGTACAGTGCGACGATCGGCGGCATTTAGATTGAGCTCCATAGATTCGCCCGTAGCGCGAACTTTCTTAATCCAGCCTTCAGCGCGCTCAGCAATACGATCAGCGTGCTGGCGTTTATAATCGGCAATATCGATATTAACGCGGGTAAGTTCTGCGCTTTTTGAGGCAAGTGCCATACTGACTACATGCTGAAGAGCGCGTAGATTGTCGGCATTGCGACCGATTAATAACGAGTTCATTGAGGTTGATGGAACTGAAAGTTGAATAACCTCATCGTCTATTGTTGAATAGACAGCAACATTAATACCAAAGAACGACAACAAATCTTCAAGGTATTTTGTTGCGAAACGAATAGATTCTTCTTTTGACATATATTTTATCTCCTTTTCTTTTTAGAATCTTTGGCGGAGATGCGAGTTATTTTTGTTCCTGTTTTTTTATTTTCGATAATTTCTGCTTCTTGAATTTTATTAAGCTCTTTAATGACGGCTCTATCGGCAGAGATTTCCATTTCTTTGGCGGTTTGGCTAAGAATTAGTTTTTGTTGGGCTGCAGCAAAAAGATTGGAAAGAAGATAATAGAAAATAAGGGCACCTGGCAACATAATCATGATGAAAAACATCATAATTGGCATCATTGTAGTCATTTGACTAGCAGTATATTCATTCATTTCTGCTTGTTCTATTTCCCTGCCAGCAGCAGCTTCTTTAATAAGGTCACGGAACTTTTTCTTATTTTTATTCTTGCCAGAAGATTGTTGCTGTTTGGCGACATAATATTGAGTTAATGCGGCAAGGACTGCAAAGAATAGCGCGCAAATAGCACTAGGCGATGAGAATCCAGCTTTTTGGTCAAGTTCAACAAGGCCAAAAAGTTTTGGATGAAAATCGTAGGTGTTATTAGTAGTATCGGAGAGATAGGCTTCCTGGAAACCAATTACCTCGGTAGTACGAGAGCCTTCGTATTGGACGAAAGAGTAGGCACGGTTGGCAAGATTATCGGTGGCTGTTGGCACAACCATAACACGAATAGCCGTATAGAGAGCGATAAAGATTGGAAGCTGAATTAGTAGCGTTAAAATAGAACTAAAAGGTTTGATATTATAGCGTTTATAGAGGTCCATTGTTTGGATGGATTCTAGCTGACGATTACCGTTGCAGTTCTTTTTGATTTGGACTAGCTCGGGTTGAATTTTGCGCATGAGTTTCGTTTGGTGGAGCTGTCTCTTGGCGAGCGGCCACATACAGAGCTTAACAAGCAAAGTAAAGATGATAATAGCTGAACCAAAATCACCGATGAGATTATAGATAATGAATAAGATATTGGCGATTGGGCAAACAATAATCATATCAATAAAAGCAAAGAGATTACCTTTAAAGACGATTGTACCAATCAAGAGAATAGCAATAATAATATATTTAATATACTTCTTCATACTGAGGAGTATTATATCATACTTTTGGGGTGATTTTAATGAGTTTAGCGTGGAGGACCATGCGTTCATTATTATTAGTACCAATACAAGTCGATAAGGTGATTATTTTGTCGGTAGGAGAAATGGTAGTTTGGAAGTCGTAAACACTACGAGATTTAAGTTTAGTAGCAAAGATGGCAAACTCATTATCTGCTTCGAAGTTAGTTTTAATATAGTCGTTAGTAGTCGGAATCCGGTAAACACTAAAAACTTGCCAGAGGGAGTTTTCTGTTGGTGTTGATATTTTTACAACTTGGTTAGATTGATTATTTTGCCAAGAACTAGAAAGAGCATTTTTTAGAGTGCCAAACATAGACCCGTCAAAACGCCCGTGAGCATAGATAATCGTGTTGCGGTTATTGGAGAGGTTTTGATTGTTGCGATAATCGAGATAAACCCAGCCAGCTGAGTTATAAGAGCGATTAAAGGTGTGCTTAAGGTAATAGTCATTGTCCGAAGATTGAACGAATGGGTAATTTATATTAGTGCCTTCAACTCTAATCCAACCGACAGTATCGCTATTGAGCGATTTAAGTTCGGTAAAGTCTACGTCTAACATCGACATTTTGATAAAATCCCAGTAAGGATTCGACTTATCTTCGTTGCTAATAATAACCTCTGTTTCGTCCGTATCTTGAGTCTCGGTAGTGGAGACAGTCTGGACTGAAACGATTTGCTCTGAGGCGATATCTTTTTCCACTTGCCATTTAATTAGATTATAGGCGCCAAATAAAATTCCACCGCAGCAAATAACCGTCCCTATAATTCTGATAATTCTAAGTGTTTGGATTTTTTTAGAATTACCGATCTTTAAGGACGGCTCCTTGCTCATTTATAACCTCGAGGTGCGACGCGATTTAAGAAGTAGGGCTCCAGCAGAAACGAGGATGATGACAATAAAAATACTAACATTATCAGCAGTTTTAGAGTTATTAGTTTCAGCACCGCCTAGCTGTTTAAGCGTGATAGATTTAACTGGTGTGTTATTTTTATCTACAAAAGTACCATTCTTAACTGTAACATCTTCAACTACATACATGCCATCACCAAGAATGATAGTTTGAGCTGCGCTACCGGTGATATAGGCGGCATAGGTTTGGCCTTTTAGATTAACGACGCCGTTATTAACCGTAAAAGTACCGTTGGTGATTTTTAGGCCTTCAGTAGTGGTTTTACCGATAGTGACTTCCCCACCACTAATAAGGAGGTTAACGTTTTGTAAAACAATTGAACTGCTAGCGGTAAATTTCCCAGCATCAATGGTAATATTACTATCTGAACCGGTGATGTTAGAAACATCAAAATTACCGCTATTAAAAACTAGGTTAGTGTCATTAATAACAAAGTTAGTCGTGGTATTAAGGGTGCCTTTTTTAATAATAAACTTACCAGTAGAAACGTTACCGCCAGTGTTTTTAACTTGAAGAGCGTTAGTTTTGAGCGAGCCGTCGCTATTGATAGAGATTTCTCCACCTTTAAGATCAAAAATGGTTGTGCCGGATATAATATTTGCACCCTTGAAGTTGATTTCTAGTTTCTCAGTAGACGAGCCTAATTCAATAGAAAGAGAAGTAAAAGAAGCGTCTTCTACGGTAAATTTATCAGTAGCAGCGCCTGATATATATTGAACAGTAGGAAATTCGTTTTGATTTTCTTCGGTTAAAACTGTTCCATCTATGGTGATAGTATTAGCGAAGCCAGCAGCGAAGGTTTTGTTGGAGCAAAGAAAAATTCCAACAAAAACGAAGACTATAGCAACAAGATGTTTACTGAGCCTTTTCATTTTTATCCTTTGTTTTTTTAAATTTTTATTTTAGAGTTTTACGTTTATATAATAACGCTAGTGTATAGATTCGTCAAGTAGTTCCCTGATGATTTTTCTAAGTTCTAAAAATGGAATTGTTTTTATATCTTTTGAATAGATAATAAATAGACAGTCTTTTTTAGCTTTGAATTCTTTAAGCTCGAGCCGGATGGCTTCGTAGACACGGCGACGAATACGGTTTCGTCCGACAGCTGATTTGAGGACTTTTTTAGAGACTACAACCCCAAAGCGTTGGAAACCCCTCTCGTTATTATTATGGACGAGGGAAATTTTTGGAGTACGGATAGTTTTTCCCTTTTGATAGGTATAACGAACACCACCACGAGAATGAAAACGATATTTACTATTTAGCATTTATATATATTATAACATAAAAAATCACCCTAACGGGTGATTCTTATCTATTAAGCGGTTAAGCGAGCGCGACCTTTAAGGCGACGGCGTTTAAGAACTAGGCGTCCAGCATGGGAAGAATTGCGTTTCATGAAGCCGTGTTCAACTTTGCGTTGACGCTTGTGTGGCTGGTATGTACGTTTTGGCATTATTTTATCCTATAAAATTTAATTTTTGACAAATATTTAGTATAGTATAGCGCAGTTTTCCACATTTTTCAAGGAGTTTTCCACATTTGTAACTGATTAGCTTGCTGGGTTGTGGAAAACTTACCCCTGTTGATAGGCTTTTATAGTTAAATAATATTTTTTCAGGGATAAAACTGTGGAAAAGTCTAAGTTGTCTGATATAATTAGGTAAATGGTGGGGGAGGAGGTCGAAAAAAATACATGTTTGATGTTTGGAAGAACGTTTTAGCTGAAATAGAAAAGCAAATTCCGCGTGCAGCTTTTTCGACTTGGTTTAATGGCGTGGAGTTAATCGACGCTAAGGATGGCATAGTAGAAATTGGGATTCCAAATGTTTTTTATAAGAAACAGCTCGAATCAAGATATCATAGTTTAATACAAGAATGTCTAGAAAAAAATAAAATTGAAGCTCGCGAGATAAAATATACAGTTCAAAGCGTAATGAAGGCCAAAATAAAAGCCCGCGAGACGACTAACGGTGATAAGGTAATACAGAGAACAACTGCTCGTGTAGAAGAGTTAAAGTACGACTTACCAAAGATACAGAATAATTCCCTGTTTAATTCCAATTTGAATCCAAAATATCAGATGGATAATTTTGTAATAGGTTCAAATAATGATTTGGCAGTATCGGTTGCTAAAAGTGTAATAAATAATCCTGGGGCGAATTACAATCCGTTCTTTTTGTATGGTGGACCTGGTTTAGGAAAAACACATTTAGTGCAAGCGATTGGTAACGAAATCAAACGGATGCACCCTGATTTTAAGATATTATATATTTCCACTGACCATTTTTATGCAGATTTTGTGAATTCAATTAAAAACGGTAAAGGTGACGAATTTAATCGTAAATTTAGAAAACTTGATGTTCTAATTATCGATGATTTCCAGCAGATAGTTGGTAAAGATAGAAGTCAGGAAGAGTTTTTTAATATTTTTAATGACTTATATCAGTTAAATAAACAGATTATTGTTACGAGTGATAGGTTGCCAAGCCAGATTAAGACGCTTGATGAGCGGCTTTCTAGTCGTTTAGCGATGGCTGGAGCGATAGACTTGCAGATGCCAAACTTTGAAGATAAGTGCGCAATTCTTAAGTCTAAAGCGGAATATATGGGGAGAGATATTGAGAATGAGGCGATTGAGTATTTAGCGGAGAACGTAAAAACGAATATTCGTGACCTTGAGGGCGAGTTTATGAGAATTTTAGCATTCTCGGATTTTAAAGGTATGACACCGTTAGAGCTAATAAACGACGGGTTGATTAGCCCAACACGCACTACAAAAACGCGCGCAGTGCAACCAAAGCAAATTATTGATAAGGTTGCTAAGTATTATGATTTATCCGTGAAGGAGATGTGTGGAAAAAGTCGAGTGGCAAATATAAAAACAGCACGGCAGGTTGCGATGTTTTTACTATCGGAGGAATTACAGATGAGTACACCAAAGATTGCTTTAGAGGTTGGAGTAAAAGACCATACGACAGTAATGCATGGTATTAAAAAAATTAAGGGGGATGTAAAAATTAATTTTAGTTTACGAGATCAAATTGAAGATATTAAGGAGAAGATTTATGGCTAAGTTGTGGAAAAGTATGTGGGAAAGTCTGTGTGGAAGTTTGTGGGAAAAATGTGGGAAGTTTTCCACATTTATTAATAATTCGGGAGTTATGGGTGGTTGTACACAAAATTTACACATGTTTTCCATGTTAGTTTACACATGTTTTTCTATTAAAATACCTCTGTTATATGTGCAGTTTTGCACAGTTTCCACAGACCCTATTACTACTACTAATTTATATAATAAAGGAAAGGACTTTTAATGAAAATTGAAGTAACACAAGGAAAACTTTCTAAAGCATTAAATGTAGTTAGTAAGGTAGCAGCTAGTTCTCGTTCCACCTTACCAATCTTAAATAATGTCTTAATCAGGGTGGATGATAATAAAGTTAGTTTAACAGCTACAAATCTAGATATGGCAATAGTGGATTATTTACCTGTTAGTAGTGCGGAAAATGGAGTAATTACTGTTCCTGCTAGATTATTAGCTGAATTTGTTAGTAATTTACCAAAATCAGAGACGGTTGTTTTAGAGACTAAAGATAATAAGATAATAACCAAAGCTGGAAAATATTCTTCGACAATAAACGGAGCTCCGGCGGATGATTTCCCGGAATTACCAGAGATTGACGAAGGTAAGGTTGTTTCGTTTAAGATGGGTGTGGATGAGTTTAAGGTCGGGGCAAATCAGGTGATTACGGCTAGCTCGAATGATTTAACTAGGCCGGCGTTGACTGGTGTGTTTTTTAATACTAATAATAATTCTTTATACATTGCGGCTACCGATGGCTATCGTTTGGCGGAAAAGAAAATAATAGAGAAAGTTGAGAGTGGAGTGGCGGCAATCGTGCCGACAGCGTCACTGTCGGAAGTGATGCGTTCAATTAATGACGAGATGGATGAGATAGAAATTTTATTTGATGACACTCAGGTTAGGTTTAGGATTGGGGAAATTGAAATTACTTCAAAGCTAATTGATGGTAGCTTTCCTGATTATCGACAATTGATTCCGAAAGAATGCGAGAGTGAAGTGACTCTAAACAGGGCGGAGCTAACGAGAATTACGAGGTTGGCGGCGTTGTTTGCAAAAGAGGTTGGTGGATCAATAACTTGCGAAGCTAGCGTTGAGAAAAATGCATTTATTATAAAATCGGTTGCTAATGAGTATGGTGAAAATGATTCCGAATTAGAGGCAGCAGTCACTAAAGATGAAAAAGTAACATTAAATTCGCGATTTTTGATTGATGTATTAAACGTGGTGGATGAGGATGAGGTAAGGTTTGGATTTTCTGGAAAAGTGTCTCCAGTAGTAATTCGAAACGAAAAAAATCAAAATTATACGCATATTATTATGCCGTTAAAAGTTTAGATGATAATTACAAATTGTGATTTAACCAATTTTAGAAGCCACGATAAATATCGGTTGGAATGCGAAGATATGACTTCGTTGATTTTGGGTGAGAATGGGTGTGGAAAAACTTCGGTTTTAGAGGCTATATATATCGCAACGTGTGGAAAAAGTTTTCGGGCAGTTGATCGTGAAATCGTAAAACGTGATAAAGAATTTTATAAAGTAGAGTTAAATTATGAGAGTGGTGAGATTACGATTGTAGTGTTTAGTGATAATAAAAAGACTTTTTTAGTTGGTGATAAAAAATTTGCTAGGTTGCCAAAAAAATATAAATATCCGGTTGTGTTGTTTTTGCCGGACGATTTGAATTTGGTAAATTCAAGTCCGAGTCATAAAAGAGATTATTTTGATAGGACTTTTGCACAGCTTAATGAGAGTTATAATGATTCCCTTTCTAAATATAATAAAGCACTTAAGCAGAGGAATGAATTATTAAAGTCTGAGTTTTTAAATCGGGATTTAGTGTTTTCTTGGAATATATTGTTAGCTAAATATGGAGCGAGTATTAGTAAGTTTCGGGAAGATATGATAAGGCAGATAAATTTTAGGTTAACTACGGTTTATCGTTCTATCGCTGATAATTTAGATATTGTTAGGGTTGAATATAAAACAGAAGTGAAGGACGAGAGTGATTATTTAAAGAGGTTGGAGCAGGATTTTGAGAGGGATAGAATATTGAAACATACTGGTTTTGGAGTGCATAAGGATGATTATGTTTTTATGTTTAATCAGGTGTTAGCCAATGGTTCAGCTAGTCGCGGGGAGGTCAGGAGTATTGTGTTGGCTTTGAAATTTATTGAGGCCGAGCTAATAATGGAAAAAATGAAAAAAAGACCAATAGTATTATTAGATGATGTGTTTTCTGAATTGGATAAAACTAGGCAAAAATGTTTGGTGAAAAATTTTAAAGAAAATCAGGTGATTATTACGAGCGTGGATTAGTTAGTAATATTCTTTATGAAGACAGTTTTTTGTGAGTCTTGAAGAGTAATATCTATATATTTTCCACCGTAGGTTTCATCGACTTTCACGATTGCGGTGTAGGTATTTTTGTCGGTTGAAAGTTTAAATGTGAAGGCGTAATCTTCATGATTGTAATTGTCTATTGATGTTTCGTCAATTGTAACCGTGTCGGTAGGGTCATTATCAGCGAAAAATTCGTTGAGAGCTGATTGAATTTTTTGAGATGCAACTGTGCTGAGGGTGTAGTTAAGTTGGTAAGTATTGTACCAGATTGGTTGATTATTGTTTAGCTCTTGTTCCGTATCGTTGCATTGAAAAACGCCGTAGATAAGAAGATCTTCAGTCGGACAAGATATAACGATAGATGGTGGTGTTTCGGAAAAATTAAATTGAATCAAGTAAGATTGTTTTATATCTTCGAGATCGACGAGGAAACTTCGATAACCATTTTCTGAGGAGGAGATAGTTTTTCTGATTATTGCTGATGATGGGATGGTGTCTGAGTTTTTAGAGACAGCTTCGTATAATTGGCTATTCACTCGATGTTCTTCGTCAGATGAAAGAGAAAAAGTTTTGGCTAGGTTTTTGATTTTGATTTCTTTGCCATAAGGCTTACTAAAGAGAGCGTTGATTGAAAAAATCAAAATAATTAAAGCCACGAAACCTACTAGAATTGAGAGTAGTAATTTATTGCGCTTAAAGGTGTCCATTATTGCTCCGTTATATTATAAAGATCGTTGATATTGAGAATATCCGATAAGTAGGCGAAGGTTCCGTTGTTATTATTAAAATAATCAATGCTACGATGTACGACAGCTGTATATCCGGTGTTACCATAAGAAGCCTCGACAGTGACGATATCGTCGTCACTATTTACTGCTACGACGACTCCAGTGTGTCCACAAGCTGAGTCGCCACACATTGTAGAGCCGGTAGTAACGCTAAAGATTGAGAATGGCTGAGGGGTTGAACCGATTTGAACATTGAAATTTTGATTTAGATATCTAGCTGTATCGCGACCATTACCCCAAGCAATGTTGTTTTGAATACCAATGGTGGTGAATTTTTGGACAAAGAAAGCGGAAAGACTGACGCAGTTCCATTTTGTGCCTGCAGGAAGAGAAAGTCCATTAGTGGCTTCATCGGTTTTGTAATAGGTAGCAATAGCTTCGGCTTGTTCATTAGTTAGGCCACCCTTGATTGATTCGCAGACTGAAACGGTTTTTGTGGAATTATTTACTGCTGAGCTGATAATTTCGGCGAATAATGTTTGTCCGTCGGCTGTAGGGTGAACACCATCACTAGAGAGATATTTGGTTGTGTCGGAGCTAGCTTTGGCTTTCCAATCCGCTATGACGACATTGTTGTTTTTTTGTTTGATAGACATAAATATGTTGTTGTTGGCGAGATAATTATTGTCTTTGGCGTAATTAGTTAGGAATATGACGGTTCGATTAGACCCAGCTAGGTTAATAACTGCTTGGGCTTGTTCGGAAGTAATGGAAGAGTTTGTTCCAAGAGCATAGACAACAATTTCTCGAAGACTGTTCGATGATGCTAAGTCATTAAGAATTGTGTAGCCACCCTTATTATTATCGGTGCCGGTGTAGAATTGTTTACTGCTTTGAGCATGAATATCGGCATCTGGGAGAAGAGATTTGATGGCGGATTCGGAACCGACAGTGAGAGAGTCGCCAATAATTGTGACATTTTTACCCGTGTTTTTAGCATCGGAAGTTACTCCGTTATTCCCTAGTGCTGATACGTCTGGGAGAATCGATTCGGCTATTTCTGAACGTGTAGCTGCTCCTCCTGGTTTGTTAGCTGGGCGTTCGTAAATCCAAACAAAAATTCTAGCAGCATCGGAAGCTGATTTTGCCATTTCCATTGCTTCTAGAATGGTTGCGGAATCTGGGATGTAATCCAAACCCATAGTTCCACCATAATTGCGATAGGAACCGACTTTGGTAGTCATAAATTCAGAAGAAACGATAAAATCAAGTTGAACTGCAAGCCAAGCATCGTTAACTTCTTCTGGAACACCGTCCGGAATGCCGTCATCTTCGATACCGATGGTACCGCCGTATTTTTCGTTGTAATATTCGAAGAAGTAGTTGGCGGTTCTGGCATCGGTTTTTAGTGGGGTGAGAATTTTGTCGCGACCGGTAAATTGAGCGATGCCATAGCCGTTGCTAGAGGACATATCACCAGTAGTGGAGTTATATTGACTTTGGTTGCGAAAAGCGCTAAGTCCGGATTCGGCTTGGAAGTTGGCGATGATACCAGCAACAGCTTCTGGGCTTAGAGAAATGCCGTATGGGTTGTTACCGAAGAAATAATTAGCTATTTTCGCGAAGTTGGTGTTGCCAGACATGGATGATGAATAACAAATATTAGCCGTGCCGGTTGGGTTGTAATAATAAATGTGGTTTTGGTCGAAAAAGTCTAAAGTAGCTTCGGAGATGGCGAAGGTTGAGGTTGGAAAAATGAGGAGACCAGCTAAGCAAAAGACAAAAGCTCGTTTAATAATTTTTAGCATGCTGCGTAACTCCTGTTTCTGATATCGTTATAGATAATTGGATTAAGAAGGGCGATATAGGTTCGACCTTCGGAATCGAAATCGTAAATTGTTCTTCCGTCATCTTCGGACCCGAAAGCGTAAAGTTCAGACGGTTCGTAGTCGGCAAGGAAGGTGTAGTATTCGGCGAGGGCGAGGACGGTTTCAGCATCATCTTTAGTAATACCAGCAATGCGGGAGAGGTAGCCAGCGTCAGAATTGTCTAGTGGGTGGTCTTTAAGAAATTCTTCTTTTGCGACTGTGACTGGGTTGGTTTCGATAGCGCCCATTTGTTCAAGGATGCGACTATCTTCGATGTAGCGTTGGTAGTATTTCCCTGTTGTGTTCCACCAGCTATCCTCTTCTGTGTCGCTAACGCATTTTTTGCCGGTGGCCCAGTCGAGATTTGCGACTGTCTGTTCTGATTCGATAAGATCTATAACGTCACCTACTAGTGGAATAGCGCCAACAATGGAACTGGCGGTTGAGTTGTCGATTGAAGTTGGGTTCATTGAGCCTAAAATATTAGCGTCAACAACACCAAATGGAGAGCTACGTTCTGTGCAATAATTAATATAGCTATAAAGACTGTCGGAGGTTTCAAGTTTTTTTACTTTTTCGTTTTCTGTGCCTGCATCTGAGATATTGTTTTGTAAGACTGCTGCATATTTAGGGTCATCAGGCGTAACATCGATGGTTGAGGTGTCGGATGTTGTGATAGGGTTACAATAGATGTCGCCAACAGCGCCAATACTTTCAAGGATGTCGCATTTACCGAAGGTGGTTTGGTAGCTTGTGTTTTTACCATCAGCGTAAGTTGCTGGCATAAGGGTAGCTAAGGATGAGCTGGCGAGGTTGGAAAAACTACTGACGACTGATGATGAGCTGCTACCTGAGGTGAGAGCTAGAGAATAGAAAGAAGAGAAGATGCTACCAAGAAAGGTATTTTTATTGGTAATGTCGAATGGACTGTAATTTTTACGATCAATTTCAGCTTCGAGAGCAAGAACTTCTTGGGTGGCTTTATTATAGGCGAGGGCTTGCTTTTCAGATGATGGGCTACCGCCGGAGCCTTCGCGATGGAGTTTTGAGTTGGCAGCTTCGGCGCCTTTTGCCATCATCTCTCCGGCTGGGATACCGGTGAGGGTGCTTGGGTCTGAGAAAAGGGCTTGGGCAATAGTTGGAACGAGCCAAGCGACAGCAAGACCAATAGCGATACCGGCACCGACTTGAATAAGCGATTCGACAATAGTGCTAATACCAAAAGACATAACAGTCGAAACGATTGAGACGACTGCAGCGCCAGCTTGGACGACACCACAAGACACGAACGAGGCGGTGGTTGTCGTAAAAGCAACGTTAATACGTTCGAGAGAGTAATCTAGGAGAGAGGTTTGGTTAACAGAACCACTACCTAGAACTAGCTTTATGCCTTCGGCTTCGATTGGAGCCCCAGATTGTTTAATGGTTGCTGCTTCAACTGTTGAGCCGTCGGTATAAGAAGAAATGGAAGCGTTAGCGGAGGAAAAATCAGTGGTTTCGGTTTCGGAAGGTTCGGTCATGAAATTAAGAAATTCGTTAATAGCGGATTCGTCGCCTTCGCCAGCCATAGCTTTAGAAGTGTTTTCGATATTGGTTTGGTAGTAGGTGATAGCTTGGTAGATTTCGTTGGCAGCTACGGCGACAGATATAGCGGCGCCGATTTTCATAAGGGCACAAGCGCCGTTAGCGACAGCGGAAGCTGTGGAAAGTTTATTTACATAAGCTTCGGCTTTTGCCTTAGCTTTTGCTTTTGCTTTGACTTCGGCATCTGCGTTTGGGTCGACATCTACGTCAACTTCGGTTTTTGTGGAGGCGTCGTCAGAAACGTTTTGTTTTTTGCCGTTTTCGTCATATTTTTCATTACCGTCTTCATCTAAGTCAGAACGACGAGTGCCGACGTCGGTTTCGCCATCTTCGCCAAATTGGCCAGCAACCTTTTTCTTATATTCGGCATCATCAGTATCGGTGTCGCCGGTTTTTTTAAAGTCGTCAAAAACATTACGGGAGAGGCCGAGTTTTTTATAGAATTTATCGGCAATATCATCAAAGAAACAGCCAACACGACCACGCTTTGCTTTATAGTAGGCTTCGCGGAATTCGACATCGGTTGCGTAACGACCGGCAAAATCATCAGCGGTGATGACATAAGATTTACCGGTTGAATCGGTGAATTGGAGGGCGCGGCTTTTTCCGGAAAGAAGGTCGCCGGACTCGAAATCGCCAGTATCGGCGTTAATATGTCCGACTTCGATGCCGTTCTTTTCGAGGCGGGATTTCATATAAGGAGTGAAGGTGGTGTATTTTTTTGTGCCAGTGAAGGCGTTATATTTGATTTGTTCACCGCCGTCGAGCATGTAGCTAAATAGACGATTAGAACGAAGGACGAAAGAAGGATATTGGGTGTCGGTAGCTTCGGTGAAGAGGTTTTGGAGGTGGGAGCCGAGTAAGGAAGTTGAGCCAAAAAGTAGAGCTCCTCCACCAAAGAAAGTTGCGATAATAACGGTTAGTGCTCCGCCTTTTTTAAAGAAACCTTTCCCTTTTGCTTTGCCGTTGCTACGGCTACGTCCAGAACCGGTATAGAGAGAATCTGATTCTGATTCGGCGTTAAAGACGTCTTCGGTGGATTTGTTGGTGTTTTCTGATTTTGAGGCAGGATTATTAGAAGCGAAAAATTCGGCAGCAGAAAGATCTTTCGAGGCTGAAGCTCGATTAGCTAGCTTGTTTGACTTACCCCCACCACTTTTCGAGAGAAAAGAGGGCTTTATGTCGCTCCATTTGACCATATATAATTATATTATACACGTTTTGTTGGGTTTGTGGTAATTAATTCGTCTTCTGTTGGTGAGGCGATGATTTGGAGATGGACGTGATTTGCGCCTGCGAAGAAGAGGCCGTGACCGACTGGGAAGCTGGCGAGGCGTTTTTTCTCTTCGTCGGTTAATTTAAAGACATCAGAAAGAACGTCAACGGCTGAGGCGGATTGCTTTAGAAGAAGTTGCATGGAAGAGTTAGCAACGATGGCGCGCCCCATTTTGCTGGACATGAAATCTTCAACGTCTTGGGTGATGGTGGTAAGGCCGAGATAATATTTACGGGCGCGTTTTGCGAGCGAGAAGAGGAAGTTGGCGGAGTCATCATATTTCATAAGTTGCCAAGCTTCATCGACGATGAGGATGCGTTTCTTTTGGTTGGCGCGGACGATGTTCCAAATATGTGAGAGGACGATATACATTGCGACTGGACGGAGTTCGTCTTCGAGGTCGCGAATATTAAAAACTACCATTTGGTTATTAATGTCGACGTTGGATTGTTGGGAGAAAATACCAGCAAAAGTGCCAGTAGTGTATTTACGGAGGCGTTGAGCAAGAGAAGGACCAGTGCCGCCCATGTGGGCGAGGGTATCGTAAAGGTTGATGATGGTTGGAGGGGTTGATTGATGGGTGAGTGGATCGGAAGTGATGCCGGCGCGAGCGTAAGTATCAATTAGGGCTTGGTCTAAATCGGCCTCTTCGTTAGCGGTTAGGGCCGGGACGACTTGGCCATTAGCGGCGATTTGGTTGCCACCGAGCATGAGGCGAAGGAGGCCGTGAAGCGTGACGAGGTTAGCGCGAAGAGCGTCGTTAGCATCTTCGCTGTCAACGATTTTTGGAAGGTCAAAAGGATTAATGCGAACGTCGGAATTGAGACTAAGGCGAATATAAGAGCCACCAACTGCATCGCAGAGTTTTTGGTATTCGTTTTCTGGATCGATAATGAGAATTTCGCTACCAACCATCATAGAGCGGAGAGCTTCGAGTTTTACGGCGTAGGATTTACCAGCACCGGATTTAGCAAAAACAGTCATGTTAGCGTTTTCGAGCGAGAAACGGTCAAAAATAACGAGGCCGTTATTGTGCATGTTGACGCCGTAAAGAATGCCTTTTTCTTGGGTGAGGTCGGCAGAGGTGAATGGGAAGCTCGTAGAGATAGCGCCAGTTGACATGTTGCGGCGAATCATGAGTTGGTCGGTGCATTGTGGCATAACGCTGTTCATTCCCTGTTCTTGTTGGGAGCTGGCGACTTTTGAGAAAACCATTTGTTGACCGAAGAGGATTTCGACTTTTTGTTGGACAAAATTAAGCTCGTCGAGTGAGTCGGCCCAGAGGGTTACATAAAGACCAAAACGGAAGAACTTTTCTTGGCCGACTTGGAGTTTATCGCGAAGTTCTTCGGCGTCGGTGATGGCCGCTTCGAGTTCAGGGTCACGGACTTTACCTTTTTCGGCACCGAGGTCGATTGAGGCTTCGAGCTGGGTGACTTTTTTCTTGAGGTTTTTCATAACAACGGCGGTTTCGACAGGATAAACATACATGGAAATATCTAAAACTTCATCCATATTAATGAGCGGCGAGAGCCAACCAGTAAGTAGAGAGTGAGGGTAACCATAGATATATAATGTGCGACCATATTTATTGCCAAGACGGAAATAAGCAGAGTGGATTTCGATAGAAGAAGGAGAAATAAGATCACGAAGAGTAGTGATGCCCTGTTCGAATGCACGTTGGATTTCGGCGTCTTCCATAGCTTGAGCTTGGGCGGCGATTTCGGCGGCGGACAGCTGATTGTTTTTAGGCATGGTTTTCTCCTTTTTTCACGTAAGTTGTGGCTAGTTTTGAAAAATCGACAAGCGGTTCACGAACGGCAGTGTCAGGGTTGTTAAAATTATAATAGAGCTCAGCGAGTTCTTTAGTGTTTAGTCGGACCGCACTAACTCCGACATTGTTGAGGCCAGAAATAACAGTAGAAACACGGTTGTTCATTTCGGAAATGGCTTTTTCGTAGGTTAGGCGATCGATTTTGGTAACTACTGGGGCTTTTTGTTTTGTGCTGAAAGAGAGGAAGAAATTTTTAGTTTGTTCGACGATTTTTTCAGCATCAGGTGAGGAATAATAAGGAATAACGATAAAGAAGGATTTATCCATAATGTTGGCTTCTTGGGAAAGCTGGTCGATAAAGTTAATATAGTCATCCATTAGAACGCCAAGGAGCATGTTGTCGTTATTGCGGCGAATATTGATGAGTTGGTCGATATAAGGACCGATATCGACACGTTGGGAACGGATAAGAAATTGAGTTGTGAAGCTGAGGGAGTTGAGAAAATCTTGATAGGCAAACTCGACAGCTTCGCGTTCTTCGCTGGACATGAGGTCGAAGTTGATGGATTGACAAGCGACAACGGCGCGGAAAGAGCCATCTTTCATAATGACGAGACCGTCGCGGATTTCGGAAATTTGGAGGGTGGCTTGGGTAGAAATCGGGACTTCTGGATTTGTGGATTGTTGTGGGTTGTTTTGCATCTGATCTCCTTAGTGTAATGATATAAAAGTTTCGTTAGTTTCGTCGATTCGCGAACCGTTGATGCGTTGAGCTTGTTTAGCTATGGTTTCGACGGAAAGTTCGGAATCGTTGGCGAGAGCGACGATTTCTGGTTTTGGTGGTGGAGTTGGGGATTTTGGTTGCTTTGATGGTTGAGGCGTTGGCGCTACTGGTTTAACAGTTGCGACTGAGCCGTCGAGGCGAGATATTTTAGGGAGCTGTCCGTTACGAGCTTCGTTAGAGAGAGACTCGTGTTCTTTAATAGCGGCTTTCATCTGGTTTACGACTTCGGTGCGGTGGGCAGTGGATTGGTTAGAGATAATGCGATCGAGAGAAGGAGTTGAATAGCTGTCAAAAATATCAGTGGTAGAGTTAGCCTCTTCGATAAGTTCGGAGCGAATAGTTGAGGTGTCGCGGATGGAGTTCCCTTCTGAATCGACGATATTAGCGAGGAACGAGAGGCGATGGCTAGCTTCGTCGCCGGAGATATTACGAACACGAGACTCTTCGGCGGTTTTTGGGGCGATGATTTGGATGGTTGATTCGCTTTGACCTGGAACCCAATAGCGATTGTGTGGTTTTAGATAATAAGAAACAAGAGCAGCGAGGTAGGTTTCCATTGGCTGGTCTTTTTTTAGAGGAAGGGCGAGAGCGCCAAAAAGTAGAATAAGCGGAACTGGGATTAGGACGAGAACGATAAAAATGCGGGCGAGAAAATAAGCACCAATACAAAGACCGGCGGTAATAAAAAGATAGATAAGCTGACGAAAAGTAAATGGACCGAGAAGTTTATCGTCGGCTTCGACGTCCTGAGGGACTTTATACTGACTCATATATTATATATATTAACATAAAAAGTAATAAAAGATAATACAAGAAAAAGCCCCTTGGGAGGGGCTTTTAGATTAAAAGTTGGAGTCGTCATCTAATAATTCAAAAATCTTTAGCAATAAATCATCGTTATTAGCAGTAAGATTATGACGGTGATAATCTTGATATTTATGAGCGATTAATCCAAGACCGTAGGTGTCTTTAAGGGTTTTATATGTGTCATCATAGAAGGTTGGACTGTTTGGGTCGTCTTGGAGGAGTTGAGCAAAATCGTCGCGAATCATTGCGCGATCAGAATCTGACCAAACTGATGGAGATGAGGTATCTCCTGGGTTATCAGTGGATGATGATGCATCACGTTTGCGCTGCGCGCGTTTGTCTGCGAGGACTTGGTTTACGAACTCTTCATTATCGAGGCCGTAGATTTCGCGAACCATAGCTTTGGAATTGTTGGCAGCACCACTACGACGAGTGAGATACATTTGTTCTAGAGTGCCTTTGTCGTCGGAGACTTTACGGATAGCCGCATAGGCTCGTTGTTTGCGCTCTTCTGACGACAACGCTGGGACATCATTAATTGTGGAGCCTGGATGCGTATTGAGATATTCTTGTTGGTAATCATCTTCGCATTGCATACTAAACAATTCGACGATTGGAAGAAGAAGATCTGTACGTAGGCTGAAGATTTGATTTGGGGTTTGCGCACCAAGATAGGTCTTAGTTTGGTCAAGGAAGAATTTTCGGTCAAGACCAATAAGAGGTTCTTTTTCTATAGGACGAGTTGAAGTCCAGCGAGTATTCCATACGCCGTCTCTTTGCTCGAGACCAGTTAAAAAGGTGGCGGCGCTGGAGATTTGTTCGCTACCAGAGGCAAATTTGAGGTTAGCTCCAATAAAGGCTGGCCAGAGGGCGTTTTGGATTTCTGCGCGTTTTGTCTTAAAACCGTCGACGTCGTTGCCATAGACGCCGCGAACCATAGAATCAAGGTTGCTTAATGCGGTGCGTTCGATATTGTCGAGAGAAGTACCTTCGAGGAGTTTAGCGGCGGCGCGTTTTGAGTTACCAATTGAACCGTCTGGCTCAGTGTAATGACCGGTAATGTATTCATCGATTCCGAGTTGGAGTTGCTTGCGTCCGCCTACTGGGTCGTTAAAAACGTGGGCCGTTTCTAGATTGATATATTTACCGAAACGACGAAGGAGTGGGTCATTATCTTTAACGTCAAACATGAGGAAGCTAGCAAGGGCCTGAGAAGCATGAGTGCCGAGTTCTACTTTACCACCGTTGAGAATGTCTTTGAGCGCTGAACCAACTAGGTCGGTATCGCCACGCATATTGAGAGAGCGGAGGCCAGTAATGATAGGGTCAATATATTTGGATGAATCTTTATGGTTGGCGAGCTCGAGGATTTTACCATGAAGCTCAGCAGTAGGTGCGGTGAGGTCGAAGTATTTGGAGAATTTATTGGCAACAACTTTGGTGCTTGTGTCGTAAGCGTTGGCGGCACCAGCGCCAATAAAATGAACGTCAATATCTTTGCCATTCATTACGCTGGACATAGTAGCGTATCTGGCAAGGGCGGATTTATCGATTGTTTTGTAAGGTAGTTCGTTGCCAGCGCGGAGAGCTTTTTGGTTTTCGAGCTCTTGGTAATGGGCCGTTGTGGCGCTTTGGGTACGTTCGTAATAACCGACATCGTTTTCGTAAGAAATTTTTGCATTACGTTCTAACTCGTATTTGAGGCGGTCAGCAGCAAGGACGATTTCGCCGTCGGCACGGTCGAGGCGGCGTTTTTGGGCGCGGGTGCCGGCAAAGACGGCAAGACCGTTATCAAAATCTCCAGCTGTGCGAGCAGCGATTCCCTGGTAGTGGAGATTTTGCTTTTGGGCATCATAAAGTCTTTCGCCACGACGAGAGACGGCGCCACGGCGGTTTTTATAATTAGCAGTAAAGGCTGCGCCACGGTTTTTGGAAACTTCGGCAAAGGTGGCAGCGTCGGCGGCTTGGCGATATTTACGGTCGTTAAGCCCTTGGGCAAAACGTTTAGTTAGCTCAAAATTGCGAGGTTTAGAGGCAAGATATTGTTGGCGACGGAGTTCGCGTTCTCCGCTAGCAAAACTACCGACGGATTTTTGGAGAGGGTTGCTAACTTTGCGGACTGCGCCGTTGATAGCGCCAAGGGCGGTGCCGGACATTTTCATGAGGGAGAAAGCGAAGAAAAGCGGAAAAACTTGGACGGCAAGGCCGAGAATAAGACCGAAGGCGTCAATAGTGGAGTCTTTAATAGCGGAAGTAATGATGGTCCAGCCGATGAGATCGGATGCTCCGAAGAGAAAACTGAACATTGGGAAGAAGATGAGCATTTTATAGAGAGTTTGTTTCCATTTGGTGAACCATTTTTCGGTGTTTGGAATAAGATAGGCGACGAAGGCGAGAGGCGAGAGCATAAGAAGGAGAGCGACGACGGCTTGGCGGGCGGCAATAGTAATAAGACCGGCAACTACGGCGACAAGTGCGCCGAGGAGAGCTGGGATAATCATCCAGAAGAAAGCACCAAGACCACCAGAAGCGGCGATGGAAAGACCAGCGATGGTGCCGCCAGTGGCGATGACGCCGAAAGCGGAAGCCCAGTCGATTTCTGCGGAAGATTTAATAGTTCCGGCGGCAAGGGCGGTTTCTTTTATGTCGCTAAAAACACCGCGAAGTCCAATACCGAAGACGTTACTAACGTCGATAGCAAGAGAACAGATATGCCAAGAGAGGTTGACGAGAATAGCGGCGATAATGAGGCGAGGGAGCATGCGTTTGATGCCGAAATTGGAGATGCCGAGGCCGGTGAGTTGGGAGTAGACG
>DCGC01000002.1:69699-70692 GCA_002315165.1 Candidatus Saccharibacteria bacterium UBA1788
GAAATATTAGTAATTGAGCGGACGTAGTCCCAGACGAGGCGAATTGGGGAGCTGCTATCTGAGGAGAAAGGTTTAACAATAAGAAAATCGCCAAAGAGGGCGTAGATACTATCTACGGCGTTGGCGATGGATTTGGTGACTGGGCAGATAAGCCAAGACATAGAACCGGCCTGGTCGGCACAAGTATCAATTTCCTCTTCGGGAGTGTTGGTGGTTTCCGCTGTTTCTTCAGAGGAATCGGCAGGGGTGGCGTAAGCTGGGGTTGGTGAGGTGATTAAGAAAAGTGAAGCAATAGCAAAAAAGACCGCAAAGATGGCGGAGAACAGACGTGATTTTGTTCTGAACTTTTTTGTCATAAAATAATTGCTCCCAATAGAGCTATAAGTTAATTATAGCACACATAAGCGGTTTTGTCAATCTTTAAGATTAACTTTTCTTTTGGTGAAAAGAATGGTAGTATTATATCATAATGAAACGAAGAATATTTGCTTTTATAATAATGATATTATTAGGGGTGGGGGTGGTTGCTATGCCGGCGAGTGCGGCTGGGAGCGGAACCGTAGCTTGCGAGAAAGTGAGCTTTTTAGGGTTTGTGCCTTGGTACAATAATTTGACCGATACCGACTGTTCGATAAAAGAAATTAATAAAGATAACGGTGGGTTATCGACACTTGTTTGGACGATTGTTGGAAATGTGTTGTCGGACTTATTCGTCGCTGTGGGGTATTTTGCGGTTGGAACGATTGTTTATTCGGGATTTTTGTATATGACGGCTGACGGAAATTCGCTAAAAGCACAGAAAGCTCAGAAGGGGCTAACGGCTTCGATTATTGGTTTGATTATTGCGGTGGTGGCGGCTGCAATCGTAAGATTTATTATGGAAGCATTGTTAGGATAAAAAATGGATACGATTAAAAATAATTTACAAAATAATATTCCAAACGTAGAGCCAAATACTATGGCTGGAAATGTGATGAACGTGGTTTATGGAAT
>DCGC01000019.1:0-3786 GCA_002315165.1 Candidatus Saccharibacteria bacterium UBA1788
GTATTGCCGCCAATGAAATCAAAAATATAGTAAAGGCAGAATATGACAGAACTAAAAAATAAAACCGTTTTTTTGGGCATGTCCGGCGGCGTCGACTCTTCTGTTTCTGCAATTTTACTAAAAGAGCAAGGCTACCACGTTGTTGGCGTCTATATGAAAAACTGGTCAAAAGATTTACCTGGTATGAAATGTCCATGGGCCGAAGATTTAGCCGATGCTAAACGCGTCGCCACAAAGTTAGATATTGATTTTTTGATTTTCGATTTTGAACAAGCATACAAAGAAAAAGTGGTAGACTATATGTTGGCCGAATTTAAAAAAGGTAACACGCCAAACCCTGACGTCATGTGTAACGAAGAAATTAAATTCAAACTTTTTTATGAAGAATCCATAAAACGTGGTGCCGATTTTATCGCGACTGGACACTACGCAAAAACGCACGGCGATCAACTTCTTCGTGCAGCCGACGAAAACAAAGACCAAACCTACTTCCTTTACCGAATCTCCAAAGACGCTATTTCTCATACTATTTTTCCAATTGGCGATATGACAAAACCCGACGTAAAAAAACTTGCAGCAAATAAGGGGCTCGATAACGCATACAAAAAAGAATCTATGGGTGTTTGCTTTGTTGGCGAAGTCGGCATGAAAGATTTTTTGCGTGAATATTGCGACATTGTTCCGGGAGAAATTCGCGATGCCGATACGGGAGAAACGCTAGGATATCATGACGGAGCGATTTTTTACACTGTCGGCCAGCGCCATGGTCTTTATGTTGGTGGCGGGTTGCCATACTATGTCGTCAAAAAAGATATTTCTAACAACATTGTCTATGTTTCAAAAAATCTCAATGATAACAACTTATGGACTAACGAACTCGAACTCTTGGACGTCATTTTGCGAGATAAAAATCCGGGTCACGTTCAAGTTAGGTTGCGTCACCGCGCCCCACTTATTGACGCTGATTTTGATGGTAAAAAACTAATTTTCAAAGAAAAAATTAAACGCGTCGCCTCCGGTCAATCTGCTGTAATTTATGATGGCGAAGTTTGTCTTGGCGGCGGTATTGTCAAATAAAAAAGCCCAGACCATGCTGGGCTAAACGAGTGGGAGTTAAGATAATATTGATTCCAACGACAATATGAAGTTGTCTTGCGTTACGAGTGAAGTTTTTATTCCACACATTCCCGCAGCATAGAGATTTTTCGGGCGATCGTCGAAGAATATTGTTTCGTTCGGGTTTAACTCGAAATGCTGTAAGGCTAACTTATACAATTGCAAATCTGGCTTCATTAGACCAACGCCGCACGAATATACCCCGCGTATATATCCAGGAATTCCTAAGCATTTCACAGTGTAATCACGCATGACATTGGTGGCGTTTGATAATACATAGACATTGCGCTCTTTGCTTAATGCTTTTACTGTGTTGATATTTTCTTGAATTGGCGACAAATTTTTCAAATAAAAATCATCGTCCATCGTCCCTGCCAGGATTTCTCTGTTGGCTTCATCTTGCTTAATTAAATAATCATGACATTCTTTCATGGTCATTCTTCCGAGCAGCATGTTTGACCATAAGGCTTTAAACTGTCCCTCCGAAGCTGACGCCTTACGTATCGGGTCAATAGTCGCCCCATTATGTTCATCAAACAAAACTCCGCCAAGATCAAAAATGAAATTTTTTAACATAATACCACTCCTTTTTAAATGTGCTCCCACGTAACTATATTCTACCACATTTTTGCCAAATACGTCGGATGAGAGTATAATATAAGATATGAATGCCAACGAAATTCGTCAAAAATTTTTAGATTTTCAAGTTAAAAAAGGTCACAAAATTATCGCGCCTGCTCCTCTCGTCCTCGAAAACGATNNCCCAGCCCCGCTCGTGCTCGAAAACGATCCGACCACGCTTTTTACTGGCTCCGGTATGCAGCCGCTTTTGCCGTATCTTCTTGGCAAGCCTCACAAAGACGGCACCCGTCTAACTGATTCTCAACCTTCAATGCGCTTGCAAGATATTGAAGACGTTGGTGATCCTCGTCATACTACAGTTTTTGAAATGTTGGGTAACTGGTCATTGGGCGACTATTTCAAAAAAGAGCAAATCGAAAACTTTTTCGAGTTTTTGACTAAGGAAGTTGGCTTAGATCCGTCAAAAATCTACGTCACTTGTTTTATCGGCAATGAAAAATACGGTATTCCAAAAGACGAAGAAGCTGCTAAAATTTGGCAAGAAGTTTTTAAAAAAGCTGGTGTTGATGCGAAGATTGCCGAGATTGGCTCAGCTAAAGACGGTGATATTCGTGGTATTAAAGACGGCGAGAGAATCTTTTTCTATGACGACAAAGAAAACTGGTGGAGTCGTGGTGGCGGTATAGAAACTACTCCGCTCGGTGACCCTTGTGGTCCAGATTCAGAAGTTTTTTATGATTTTGGCGAAGACAAACAAGACATAGAAAAATACGGCAAAAGTCACCCGGCCTCGGACGGCGCTCGTTTTATGGAAATCGGCAATCAAGTTTTTATGCAATATCGCCGCAACGACGATGGAACTTTTACTGAACTCGAAAAGAAAAATGTCGATTTTGGTGGCGGACTTGAACGTATTGCCGCTGCAGCAATAGACAGCTTTGACGTTTTTAAGGGTTCATTATTAAAACCAATTATCGACCAACTTGAAGTAATTTCTGGTAAATCATACGATCAAAATACCGACGAAATGCGTATTATTGCTGACCACCTTCGCGGCGCTTATCTTCTTTCCGCCCAAGGTCTTGTTCCGTCGAATAAACAACAAGGCTATGCTCTTCGCCGCCTTATTCGTCGTGCAATTTTGCGCGCTCTCGATCTTGGCATTGCTCAAAATTTTCTCGCCGAAATCATTCCAATTATTGCCGAAAATTACGCGACTTTGCCTGACGATATTTTAACCAATCGCGCCGATGCTCTTACTGTTCTCGAAAAAGAAGAAAAAGCATTTCGCCAAACACTTAATAAAGGCCTAAAAGAGCTTAAAAAAATCGCAAAAAATAATTCACTTTCCGGAACCGATTTATTTAAACTTCAAGACACCTACGGTTTTCCACTCGAACTTTCTGTCGAGGAATGTTTCCGTGAGGGAATTGAACTTTCTAATAACTATAAGATAGAATTTGATGCAGCTCTAAACGAACAACGCGAGCGCAGTAAGACCGCATCAAAAGGCATGTTTAAGGGCGGGCTTGAAGACCATGGTGAACAGACTGTTAAATATCACACCGCCTGTCATCTTCTTTTGGCTGCACTCCAAAAACACATCAGCGCAGATATTTGTCAAAAAGGTTCTAATATTACTGCCGAGCGTGTTAGATTTGATTTTAACGTCGACCACAAACTTAACTCCGAAGAGCTAGAAAAGCTCGAGAATCAAGTCAACGATTGGATTTCTGCCGATCTTCCAGTTTCTCATGCCGAATATCAAAAGGATTTTGCTAAAAATACGCTAGGAGCGCATGGTCAATTCTGGGAAAAATATCCGGAGCTTCTTACTGTTTATACTATCGGCGACGAGTCTAATCCAGTATCTCGAGAAGTTTGTGGCGGCCCCCATGTTGAACATGCCGGAGCACTTGGCCATTTTAAAATCATCAAAGAAGAATCTTCTTCAGCCGGCGTGCGTCGTATCAAAGCGATACTAGAATAGAACTTGTGCTATAATAAAAGCATGAGCAAAAATAAATTCTCTCCAGCAGAAACTATTTTAGCGCTTGATTTAGGGACATCTTGTGTTAAAGCTATTTT
>DCGC01000019.1:3800-11650 GCA_002315165.1 Candidatus Saccharibacteria bacterium UBA1788
GCCAGAAAAAAATGCCCCGCTTGCCATTATTGGCTCTGGCACCGCTAACCAGTTTTCTTCGTCCATGAAATCCGGAGCCATTATTGATATCCCTGCAGTCACTTCGGCTTGCGAGCAGGCTATTGGCGCTGCCGAAAAAACTTCTCATACCCGAGCAAAAACTACCGTTGTCGGCATTAGCGGAGAATTTATCAAAGGTAAAACTTCTACTATTCGTTATCGACGCAGCGCAGATGATAAACCAATTAGCGAAGCCGAAATGGCTCTATTACTTCAAAAAGTCCAAGACAAAAACCGAGAGCTAGCCAAAAAAGAAATCGCTATCGAAACGATGAATCCTAACGCGGAAGTTCGGCTTATTAATTCATCGGTAGTGTCAATAGAAATTGATGGCTGCAGTGTTAATAATCCTATTGGCTTTCGTGGTAGCGAAATTAAAATTCGCTTCTACACGGCTTTCGCTCCGCTCGTCCAAATTTCTGCTATCGAAAAAGTTTGCGTCGAGCTTGGACTGGATCTCCTAGCCGTAGTCGTTGAACCTTTTGCTATTGCACGCGCATACCTTGGAGATAATAACGATGAATCGACGAATTGTCTAATAATCGACATAGGCGGCGGAACGACCGACATTGCGCTTATTAAGCAAGGTGGAATCGAAAGCACCAAGACTTTCTCGCTCGGCGCAGAAGATTTTAAAAAGGATTCTTCGATTTGGCTGAGCGGAGTCGAGATTGTGTTAGACGAACTTTCGAGTGGCGGTATTCTGCCGTCGGAAATCATTCTCAGTGGTGGCGGAGCTAAAAATCTTGATATTTGTGAAACCCTAGCAGTTTCAGATTGGTATAAACAGCTTAATTTTCAGCGTCGTCCTAATGTATCGCTACTTGAACACGATTCGTTATCTGGTTTCCAATATAATAGCGACGAGTTTGAAATTAACGAATTTTACGTTACTGCACTCGGCCTGCTTCGCGTAGCGTGCGACATCCTATCAGACGAGCCTCATCATAAGCTTCATCATAAACTTGCTAAATTATTACAAAAATAGCTAAATTACTTTTTCTACTTCCAAAAAATTGCCCGACTCTAACCCGGATAAAAGGTATTTTCCAAATTGTTCTCGATTAAGTCGCATGACTTTATAACCTAGCGCCGCAAAAGTTCTACGAATTTGTCGATTTCTCCCCTCGCTCATGACAACCTTCCAAATCTTACGACTATCATCCTCTTTCGCTAGTCCGAGTTTGCTCACTCCGTCGCCAATGTCGATTCCGAAATCATTTATCATTTGTTGGTGTAAAGGCTCTAACGCCCTATCGAGCTCAACCTCATAAACTTTTGTTTTAACAAACTTTGGGTGAGTCATACGGAAGGCAAAATCACCGTCATTCGTCAAAATTATCAATCCAGACGAATCTCTGTCCAATCTCCCTACCGTCTTTAGTGATTTGTATTTTTCGGGCAATAAATCGTAGATTGTGGGATATTCACCTTGTTGCTTTCTTGAGCACACATACCCTACAGGTTTATTGAGCGCCAAATAAATATACTTTGCCTTAAAATCAATCGGCTTACCGCTAAACATTATTTTATCAGCAGACGAAATCCTTGCTCCAAGAACTGCCTTTTCCGCATTTACTAAAACTTTACCGCGCGCAATAGCATCATCTGCCTCGCGGCGTGATATACCTAATCTCTCAGCTAAAAATTTATTTAGCCGTACAGACGTTTGACTACTGCTGTCCTGCATTATTTTGCGTCTCTGGTTGCTGGGTAAAAGCTGGATTTATTGTTGTCGCATCGGTTACTACCGGCTGGGCAGGTTGGGCTTGTTTATCTCCCAATACTTCATGAACGGTGTTAACTACATCTTCAATGCCTACCTGTGACTTTACTAAATAACGATCCGCTCCGAGACCTTCTCCACGTTTACGCTGGTCTTCCGAAGAGAGTGCTGTCATCATTATTACCTTAATATCTTTAGTTTCCGGAGTAGATCTTAAAATGTCCAACATATCAAAGCCAGAAATTTTCGGCATCATCACATCAGAAATCACTAAATCTGGTTTTTCCCGCACGGCAACAGCCAAAGCTTCTTCGCCATCACTCGCAGAAACGACTTCGTAACCTTCGGCAGTTAGACGGATGCTGTAGATCTCCCTCAAACTAGTATCGTCTTCTACGATCATTAACTTTGTCATATTACCTCCATTTTAGTATTATTGTAGCACTAAATCATTTTAGATTGTTGATTTTCATAAGCAATTTTTCTTTTTTCGTATTCTTCCGGAGTCAGTCGCGGTAATGATATGAAAAAAGTCGTACCTTTTCCAACTTCACTTTCTGCCCATACTAATCCCCCCATCGCCTCAGCGCGTTGTTTAACTATATATAACCCTAACCCAGTTCCGCCAATTGTTCTTGTTTGCGAGTTATCTACGCGATAAAATTTTTGAAAAATATGCTTCAAATCCTCGCCCCCGATGCCTATTCCAGTATCGGACACACTAACGATGGCGCGATTATCTATGCCTTGCATCGATACTGTGACTGCACCGCCTTCGCCAGTGTATTTAATCGCGTTTTCCAACAAATTTGATAGAATCTCTCTCAAAAAGTCGATATCTACATAACCATATAATAATTGTTCTAACACCATGCCTCTAGTTGAGTCGACTTTTTGCTTGCCAAAGCTAAAACGAAGTTGCTTTTCGGCGAATTTTGGGGCAAATTCCTTCAAAACTTCTTTCGTGAAAGAAATTAACTCTACCGGAGCTAGGCGCGGCTTAATCTTATGGTCATCAAGTTTTGTCACATCTAATAAGTCTTGGAATAGCTTTCCGAGGTGTTGGCTGGAGGCATGTGCCGATTCTAGATATTGCCTGGCTCTATCATCTATAGTTGCAGTCTGGGGGTTTAACGCTAATCCTAGATACCCTTCTATTGATGCTACCGGCGTCCTCATCTCGTGACTAGCCGTCGAGATAAATTCGGTTTGTTCTTCTTCTTCGGCTAATTCTTTTGTGATGTCTCGAAAAGTAATAATTTTATTCGCCGATGAATCGTTTGCAAGTATCAATGATAAATCAACCGGTATTCGCTTGTCGCTGTTTTTTGGCAATAAGGCATATTCTCTTGACTCAAATGGTACGTTCACTGATATAGACTTTTTTAATTCATCCTGATCGTCAGGGATAGCTGTTCCGTCTTTGTTTTGGAATTTCAAAATCAGGGAATAATCAATACCGAGAATATTTTCAACGCTTCCGCCATTAAGCATGCTTACTGCGGCCGGATTTACAAAAATAATTAGCCCATTACCATCGATGATAATTACGCCATCCCGAATAGAATTTAATGCTAGTTCAGACAGATTCGTCCTCTGAGGAAAAGAGTTGGCGCCTGTCGGAACTGGTCTTTGCCTAAAAATAGCCATTACAAGCTTATTTTACCACAAGCATATAAAAATGTGATATATTAAATCTATGAACAAAGATATTATTTATATAGAACCGAGCGACGATATCGCTAGTGTTATATCTAAAATAAAAACTTCGTCTGGCAAACTCATTATTTTAGTTCCTCCTCGTGGTCAAAACGTTTTACATAACCAAATGAACATTAAGCTCATTGTTAAGACTATCCATGACTTAGACCGTAATCTAGTGTTCGTTACCGACGACGAAGCGCTTTTGAATTTTGCTGCCAGTCATAAAATTCCGGTCGCCCCCGATCTTAAAACTCGACCTGCTGTCCCGTCTTCAGACATAATCGCTACTGAAAATGACGTCGATTCGGAGTCGGATGCAATTGTCACTAGGGAAGAAATCGCAGATGAGTTTACCTCCGAGCCAGAGCCTGCCAACAAAGTATTGGGAGATAAAGACAAAACGGAAGAAAAACCTCAAAAGCACAAAAGCAAACTCCTTTCAAAAATCCCAAATTTTGACGCCAACAGAAAATGGTTTATCATGGGCGGCATCGGTCTAGTCGTCGTTGTCTTGTTTTTAATCTGGGCGCTGGTCATTGCCCCTTCGGTCAAAATCGTCGCCACTATCTCTACTGTCAAAAAAGATTTTGCCGAAAGTATTTCCCTTACTGTCGATGAAAAATCAGAAAACATTGAAAAAGGGGTTTTTTATCTAGCCCAAGAGTCTTACGAACAAGAATCCTCCGTCGAATTTGAAGCTACTGGTGAACGCGACGATGGAGAAAAAGCTACTGGCGAAGTCACCGTTAGTGCGTTCTTGCCCACTGGCGCAACCGTCAATATTCCAGTCGGCACAACTTTTACCAGCGGAGGCTTATCTTATGTTTCCACTAAAGCGGCCAGCCTTACTTTCGACGGCTCTCGCAGCTGCGAAAATTCCGGCGATGATATGTCTTTAGTCTCTAATGGCTGCAAGCTATCGACGATCGTCTCAGTTGCTGCTTCTAGTGCTGGCACAAATTACAATATCGGAGCCTCAGCTAGTGATTGGACTTCATCAAACAAAAAACTCGTTTCCATTTCTAACGGCAAAGCCTTTACGGGAGGAACTTCTAAACCAGTTAAGTTTGTCACTAAAGCGGATATTGAGTCGGCAAAAGAAAAAGTCAATGCCGCTAACGAATCTACCGGCAAGGCTAAGCTTAAAGAAAAACTTTCCGACAGTGTAGTTTCTATCGAAAGCAGCTACTCTATGAATGTCGCTGACCCCGTTTCGAAACCGGAACTTAATGGCACTATCGAAGATGGAGAAAAAGCTACGCTGACAGTAGTAACTACTTTTTCGATCTACACAATTGATACGGCCAGTATTCAAGAATTTATCACTGCGAAAGCTAAAATTTCTGATACCAACAAAATATACTCGCTTGGCAATCCTTTCATTGAGAGGTTTGTTGAAACAGATGATGGCTACACGGCTAAGCTGAAAACTAGTTTTTATTACGGTCCGAAAATCACTGAAAACGAAATTCGCGAAAAAGTCTATGGCGTCAAAATTGGTGAAGCTAGCGCTATTTTGAGCAGCGATAATATCAAAATAGAAATCACCAAAACTCCATTTTGGGTCAATTCTGTTCCGAAAAATCCCAACAAAGTTAATGTAGAAATTGTTGATAAAAATAATCCAGAACAATAATGGCAAAATTCATAGGACTAGATGTAGGCACGAAACGTATCGGAGTCGCAAAAGCTGACTCCGACGTTCGAATTGCAATTCCAATTGAGACTGTTCAAGTTGATGGTGGCGAGTTCGCTCGCATCGCCCAAATCGCACGTTTGCTCAATACGAATTTGTTTATCGTGGGACTACCACGCAATAATAACGGCGAAGAAACGGCGCAAAGCACATACGCTCGCAATTTTGCCAAACAACTCAAAACTAAAATCCCAGGCGCAAAAGTTTGTTTTCAAGATGAGTCTTTGACGTCCGTTGAAGCGGAAGGTCGACTAAAAAATCGCAAAAACGGCTTCCAAAAAGGCGATATCGATGCGGAAGCCGCCGCAATTATTTTGCAGGATTTTGTCGAAAAAGCTGCTAGTAGTATTTTTAAAACCGAAGAAAATGAACCTGCTCAGCCAACGAAAAAATCCAAACCAAAAAAACTAAATCCAAAAAAAATTGTTAAAACTATTAAGAAGCACCCAATTATCTCCACTACGGTCTGCCTAGCCTCTATCATTTTGCTTTTCCTAGGCTTCGGCTCTCTTTGGTATTTTAATAACACAAAATCCGTTTACTCTAATTCTGAATGTAGCACGAAAAATAGCTGTGAAAAGTCTATCGACTTCACTGTTAGCCAAGGCGAGTCTAGTTCGTCAATTGCTGAACATCTAAAAGAGCAAGGACTCATTAGGAATACCCTCGCTTTTAAAGTTTATTTATTTTTGCATAGTATGAGCGGTGATTTGAAAGCTGGCAATTATCAGATGCTTAAAACCTCTTCAGTTGCAGAAATCGCTGATATTTTGTCACGAGGTGGGTCTGCCGCGGTTTTTGAATTGACTATTTTACCGGGAGAAAAACTATCCGACGTTAAGGACCGTCTGCTCGGATTAGGTTACAATATTAACGATATCCGGGAAGTATTAAGCGGCGAAGGTATCGACCATCCGGTGCTTGCTAGCAAACCTGCCGGAGCGTCTTTGGAGGGCTATCTTTACGGGGAAACTTATGAATTTTATCTTGGGGAAGACCTTAAAAATGTCATCACTGTCATCCTTGATGAACTATATAAAGTAGTCCAAGAAAACGACCTAGTCAATAAATATAAAACAGAAGGCCTAACTCTCCACGAGGGTATTATTCTTGCGTCTATCGTCCAAAAAGAAGCTAAAACAGAAGACCAACCTACTGTTGCTCAAGTTTTTCTCACTAGATTAAGTAGAGGTATTAAATTAGGTAGTGATGTTACTGTTTCTTATGCCGTTGATCAAGTCGATCCGTATCGCAACAAATACACCACCAACGTTTCGGCCATCTATATTGATTCATGCTATAATACTCGCCTTAATGCCGGCTTACCTTGTGGTCCGGTTTCTAATCCGGGAGCGTCTGCCCTTATCGCAGTTGCGAACCCAAGCGATACTTCTTATCTCTATTTCTTGACAGGTGACGATGGAAAGATGTATTATAGTTACACAGATGCCGAGCATACCAAAAATATTTCCGCACACTGTAAGGTACTCTGTAACGCATCACTATGAGTAAACGCAAAAAAAATAATTCCCAAAGCGATCCGAAACGCTATATTTTGTATACCGTCACGGCGGCGCTAATTGTTGCTGTTGCCTTTTTTGGCTCCAAAAATAAAGACGCCGAAACTACTAGTAGCCTTAATATTAGTAGTATCGCCAATGACAACTACAATATCTCTACCGACCAAATGTCAGAGTTCTACCTAGTCGCCAATACCGCCAGCTCACTAGATTTAGCTAGCGTTGACATCATTGGTTCCAACTATGTCACCGTATCTGTTATGCGCGAAGTCGGCCAGACTGGTAGCGATGCTAGCTCGATTGAGAAGCCGACCTATATTGACGCCTCTAGCTTCTCTCATGGCGTTATTGTCTATACTGTCAAAGAGGGCGACACTATGGATTCTATCTTATCCGAGCTTAATGAAGCCTACTCCACCTCTATCACGTCTAACCAAATTCGTTGGTCTAATGGTATGAAAACCACAGCTGTTTCTGTCGGGCAGGTTCTTTATCTTCCCAGCGAACCGGGCATCGTCTATACCGTTAAATCTAATGATACTCTTGCTTCTATTGTTAAAACCTACGGCTCATCAGTGGAAAGTATTATAGAAAAAAATAACTTATCTTCAGAGTCTCTCACTGTTGGCGCCCATATTCTAATTCCTGGTGGCAACATGCCAGCCTCTTTACGCCCAGAATATGTAGCACCAAAGAAAACCTATACCTATACCTATTCTTATACCTATTTGGGTAACACCGCTTCCCGTCAAGGTCTCACGGTTATCGGCTATAACTATTACGGCAAGGGCGAATGTGTGGGGTACGCTCTCTGGTATCGCAACGTTAGCGGTCTTTCCACGCTCGGCCCAGTCGGCACCAACTGGGGTAACGCTAACACTTGGGCGTCAGCTGCTCGTAGAGCAGGCTACCGTGTCGATAAGACTCCTGAAGTTGGCGCCGTCTTCCAAACCTCGGTTGGTCGTTACGGCCACGTTGGAATTGTTGTCGGCATCAACAGTGACGGCTCGATCGTTGTCCAAGAAACCAACTATGACCACAAAAAAGGTCGAGTGACCCGTTCTACCATTCCAGCCTCTAGCGTAGGCAGCTTCTACTATATCCACTAGCAATTTTATCAATTTTGTGATAAAATATAAGTATA
>DCGC01000012.1 GCA_002315165.1 Candidatus Saccharibacteria bacterium UBA1788
AATCTTATAAGGAATCCTCGCTGCAATAAAAGCCTTCTCAAAAGCATACGATTGCGCGTTCGTTCTATATAAAACCGCAAAATCCGAAAACGGGTGCTCGTTGATTTTTGTCATAATTTTTCTTGCGACAAACATAGCTTCTGCCGTCTCATCATACAGCGATTCAATTTCAATTGGCGCTCCCCTCTCCGCCTCAGTAAACAACGTTTTATTTGTTCGAGTTTTGTTATTATTGATAATTTTTTGCGAAGCTTCCAATATATTACCAGTCGAACGATAATTTTGCTCCAATTTTATTACTTTCGCGCCAGGAAAATCATTTTCAAAATTCAGTATATTCGTGAAATCCGCTCCGCGCCAAGAATAAATCGATTGCCAATCATCGCCCACAACACAGATATTTCTCGCCTGATTCACCAATAACTTTATCAAGCGATATTGAATTCGGTTTGTATCTTGATACTCATCAATCAAAATATGCTTAAATTTCTCCTGCCACTTTTTACGTAATTCGCCATTCTCCTGGAACATCTTCAAAGTTCTCAATAATAAATCATCAAAATCCAACGCCCCTGCTTTTTCTTTTTCCTCTTCGTATTTTCTATAAATCTTCCCCACTTTATATTGATTCGGATAATATGCATTCGCCGCATACTCATCCGGCATCACCCCCTCATTTTTTGCTTTAGAAATAATTGACTGCACTGATTTTGGCTTAAGTGCCTTATCTTCAATTTTAAGATTTTTCATAATTCTTTTTATTAAAGAATTCTGGTCCTCAGTATCATAAATCACAAAATCTCGTTCTAACCCCGCCGCCAAACTTTCCATCCTTAAAATTTTCACGCAAATTCCATGAAATGTCCCCATATATGGCATAAAACTCCGCGCCGCTTCGCCTTTTCCGCCAGTCAATTTCCACAGCCTATCTCTCATTTCCTTTGCCGCTTTATTCGTAAAAGTTACCGCCAAAATTTCCTGCGGCAACACTCCGTTTTGTATCAAATTCGCAATCCGATGTGTTAAAGTTTTCGTTTTTCCCGATCCAGCGCCCGCCAAAATCAACACCGGTCCAGACAAAGTTTTTACAGCTTCCGCCTGTGCCGGATTTAACCCAATCAAAATATCGTTATTACTAAAATCCATTTTTTACCTATCTATTATATACCAGTTAGAGGAGATATATCAGCACCAAGATGTCTCAACCTTGCCGCAAAATCTTGGTATCCACGGTTAATCGAATAAACATTACGCAAAATCGAAGTTCCAGGCGCAGCCAACATTGCTACTAAAATTACTACCGCTGGACGCAAAGCTGGCGGAGCCACTAATTCCACCGCTCGCCAATTAGTCGGACCTTCCACATAAACCCTATGCGCGTCTAATAACTCAACTTTCGCATTTAGTTTTGTTAAATCCGTCGTATAAATCGCCCTGTTCTCAAACACCCAATCATGAATCAACGTCCTTCCATTTGCTGTCGCAGCAATTACCGAAAAAAACGGCAAATTATCAATATTCAATCCAGGAAATGGCATCGGATGAATCTTATCTAGCGGCGCAACCAACTCCGATTTTTTAATCCTTAAATCAACCAATCTCGTTTTCTCATTTCTCGACAAATACTCTTCACTCTTTTCTATTTTTGCGTTCATCGACTTCAAAACTTCCAATTCCACTTCTAGAAATTCAATCGGCGCCCTACATATCTTAATCTCAGATTTCGTCACCAATGCCACCGCAATAAACGACATTGCTTCAATCGGGTCTTCCGACGGATAATATTCTACATCCTCATTGATTTTTTCTTTACCATAAATCGTCAGCGTAGTAGTTCCCACTCCTTCGATTTTTACTCCTAATTTCTGCAAAAAGAAACACAAATCTTGCACCATATAATTTGACGAAGCCCCCACAATCGTAGTTTTACCTCGATATAACGCAGCCGCCATCAAAACATTTTCCGTCACGGTGTCGCCACGTTCTATCAAAACAATTTTTTTATCTTGTCCATCGTTTAAAATTTTTTGGTCTACTTCCGCTTGATAAAACCCACTCTTACATGCCGCATCCACCGACAAACCAAAAATTGACAGCCCCATCAAGTGTGGATTTACCGTCCTAGTCCCGAGCGAACATCCGCCAGCATAAGGCAACTCGAATTTTTTATATTTATGGAGCAACGGTCCCATCAGCATAATTACCGACCTCGTCCTGCGTGCAGCCTCAATATCCATATTTTCTATATCCAATTCATCTGGTGATATAATTTCAAGGTCACGATGACGATTCTGCCATGTGCATTTTACGCCAATAGACTCCAAAACCTCGATAATCCTAAACACTTCTTCAATTCTTGCGATATGCTTCAATACTGTTTTTCCCGAGTTCAAAAGTGCCGCACAAAGCAAAGCCACTGCTGCATTTTTACTAGAATTTATCGTAATTTCGCCAGAAAGTTCTTTACCACCGTGAATCTTAAAACTCTGCGAAGAAGAATCATTAACAGATAAAATCTGCCCGCCTAAACATTCGGAAAGTCTTTTTATCATCTCTAACGAAACATTCTGACATCCCTTTTCAATTCTATGGATTGCAGACTGGCTAGTTCCGGCTTTTTCAGCCAGTTCCGCCTGTGTCATTCCCTTTTCTAACCTCAGTTTAGATATCACGCCCCCAATTTCTTCTTGATATGTTTGCACCTTTTTCATATGACTATCATTATATCATAGCGCGCATATTTTACACTATTTTTTATATTCCCACCCAGCCCCGCCAAATACTTCTCCTACCTTTTTCTTGCCATTCAAATTCTTCATAAACCCCATATACGAAACCACCGTTTCGCTATCCCGCATTCCGTTCTCAAATTCAATCACTCCTTGTTGAAAATTTTGTACAACTCTTTTCCCAGCAACAATCCTCCTAGGATAAATCACCGTCCCAAGAAATGGCATTCCTCTTTCTATATCTTGGCAGTATCTTTTCTGTGGATGTAGTTTTAACTTTAACTCTTTCCTTAAAAAACTTTCAATCTTCAAAATATCGTCTTTTGCCTGTCCGTATTTCCCCTCGTCCACTATGATATAAAAATCATCCACATACCTTCCATAATTTTTATATCCTAAGTCTATCGTTATATATCTATCTAACTTATCAAGATATATATTCGACAATAGTTGTGACGATAGATTTCCAATCACAATTCCATTACCAGGTAACTGATAAAACAAACTTTTGCTTCTTGGCAAATCAATCCAATCTTGCCTTGTCCCTCTTTTTACGATATTTATCGTCGGGTCATCAAAAATCACCTTCCCCCAAAGATATCTCGCCGTCCGATATAGTTCGTCTTTTTCAGAAAATTGCCTATCTAGCCCCCAAACCACCCGTTCAAAAAGAGCCTGCCGTGGCAGACTCATAAAATATCCTCTAATATCTAGTTTGATTATATAGGCTTTTTTCGTATAATTTTCCGACACCTTCCTAATATGCTTAGCTGCTCGCTTTACTCCAAACCACGTTCCTTTCCCCTTTCTACAACTATAACAATCATATATCAGTCGCTTATCCCACCAATCGCCAACCACATTAAACAAAAAATGATGCACCACCCTATCTCTAAACGGAGCTGCAAAAATCTCACGAATCACCGGACTTCTCGTCACAAAAGCAATGCCTCGCCCAGGCTCATATGTCCGGTTCATAATCGCATCTCTAAGATTCATAATATTTTCAACGTCATTTATCTCAAACATCTGTTCGTCAGTCGTAGTTCTCTTCCCTTTGCGAGCTTCAAGATACGCCTTAAAAAGCTCTCTATACAACCATTTATCAAAAGGTTCAGTTTTTGATTTTGGCCACTCTACACTCATCATCAACCATCTTTTTTATTTTTACTATTTCTTCGAAAATATTCGCAGCGGTATTTTGATTTATAATTTTTAATTCTAATACAAACAAAAACTCTATTTTTAGTAACTCTATTATTAGTTCATTTATCTTGCTCCAACAATCTTCTTCAGCCATCAATTCCACATTCGCCATTAAATAATACTTCGTCAATTTCCGACTATAATCTGCTAATAAATAACCATTATATTTTCGTTCATACTCCGTCATTTTCCTTACAATCTCAAAAATTCTTTTTTGCAAATGTCTCAATTTACTATATAAAATCGGCTTAACCGTAATTTTTGGCGCAATCGTCTTTAATAGTTTTTCGCGTTCGTCAGTCAATTCTTCCCGATAAAAATTTGTCTGCGCCGGATCCACCCTAAAATTCAACTCAAAAATCGTATAATCCGCATTTTCCTTTTTGCTATTTATTACTTTTAGACGTTTTAATTTTTCTTCAAGCGCTTTTACTCCCCGAAAAGATATCACACCTTCCGCAAAAATTATTTTTGTATAATCGGTGTCTGCTTGAATGTTTGGTTTTATTCCTAGTTCTGGCGCAATCTTAAAAAAATAAATCAACAAAGAATTCCCGCCCATTTTATACCACTCCGCCCCACTCCGGAAAATTATTAAATTAGAATAATTTTTATCTTCTAAATTCTTTATTAAAGCCTTTGTTTTTTCATATTTTTTCTTGTCCATTAACTTAATTATAATCTTCTTATGCTAAAATTAAAGGGGACCTTTAACTTTGCGAACATCGTAATCTATATTTGCGCTACTTCGCTTAGTTGAACTATATAAAAATCAGGAGCGCCCTCTTATTTAGAGGTCACCACGTGGTGTATTAGTCCCAAGGGATTTCTACACCCTTTAAGTCGTTCCTTAAATGGCTCCGCTTGGGCTTGCCCGTGCTGGCAACTACAATTACAATAATGGTAATCTGAACAATCAGTCGTCAAACGGCAACTACTGGTCACACCGTATCAACTCATCAACGAATTCTTACAACCTGAACTTCAATTCCGGCAACGTCAACCCTCAGAATAACAACAATCGCGGCAACGGGTTCTCGGTTCGTTGCCTTGCCCGCTAGAGCCGTTCCGGCTTTTGCCCCCTCCCCCGATTTTTATTAGTCCCCACCAAAAAAAGGCCCTATCCCGGCCGCCCTAAAGGGCGGCACGGGCTTTTGGCCCTCGCCGCCCACAAACGTCTAGTTATTCCAGCAACTTTTATCTCGCCGAATATCTTATATATTATTCCCCGCCGCTTCGCGTCGGCAGTTTTTTATTTATTGTTTTTTGTTTATGATTTTAATTTCTTATATTTTTAGCCCCCGCTTTCGCGAGGGCATTTTTCTATTTTAGTTTTTTATCTAGTTTTATTTTTGGAGTTTATTTCGTTTTTTGTAGTTCATTCCAAAAATCGGGGGAGGGGGCAAAAGCCGGAACGGCTCTAGCGGGCAAGGCAACGAACCGAGAACCCGTAGCCGCGATAGTTGTTATCCTGAGGGCCGACGTGGCCGGAATAGAAGTTCAGGTAGTAAGAATAAGTAGAGGAGTAGATACGGTGCGACCAGTAGCGGCCGCCCGACGACTGATTGTACAGAGTACCATTACTGTAATTGTAGTAGCCAGCACGGGCAAACCCAAGCGGAGCCATCAAAAGAGCAGTATCTGCATTAGAGAAA
>DCGC01000025.1:0-4149 GCA_002315165.1 Candidatus Saccharibacteria bacterium UBA1788
CGTCAAATATGGTGTTTCTGTAAACTACACTCTCTCAGACCAATCCTATACTGGTACTATTACCTATACGTTTGCACAACTGAGTTCCTAGGCTTAGCCGTAGTTAAATAACCCTCTTCTCGAGGGTTATTTTTTATGCTAAACTAAAATAAACAGGAGAATTATCGTGCGAGTAGTAAGAAAAAGAACTTTTCTAATGCGTCTGTTTTTTGTTATTGCGGCTCTTTGCGGTCTCGCTGTTCTTATTTTTCTCATGCGTGGCGAAACGACGGTTACCGGCTCGTACCCTGACGACGTTAAGGATCGAACGCTAACCTGCGAGAAATCCGGTTTAGACTACCCTTTCTTTAGCTATCCAGCCGATAATGGTGAGCATACTAAGGTTAACGTTATTTTTCATGTTGAAACCTTACGCACGATTTCTCTCGTCCAAACTCTCTACTATTCTAATGCCGATAGTCCTAGGGGTAGCGAAGCACACAATCACGCTGCCATGAACACAGTCTTCGGTAAAAACGGCCTATCGTCTGATGCTCTCGGTGCGAAATATGCTCGCTTCGATGATAAAATGACTATGTCTCTCTTTGCTAGTGCCGACGAATTTAATTCTGCTACTGCCAAGTTTTTCTTGCTTTCCGACTCTATTCCTACCAGCTCCGATGGGTTCAAAAAAGCTTACGAAAATCTCGGTTTTTCCTGTTCGGTTAGTCAATAACCTGTTATAATTATCTAAAATAAGGAGGTTCATGAATAAAAAACTTAAACTAGCTCTTGCTGCGCTTTGCTGTATATTTTTTGCTGCTTTTAGCTTCTCCAGCTCAGCCTCCGCTCTCGCTAGTATCACCATGTCGCCAATGAACCAAAAAATCATCCTCAACCCAGGCGAGGCCTATCGTGGCTCTTTTATGATCTCTTCTCAAGCCAAAAATGACGAAGACGCCGAATATGTGATCACTATTGAGCCATTTTATGTTAATGAAGATTACGATATATATTATGCCAACAATGGTGATTATAACCAAATTACCGACTGGATTACCCTTAGCACGACTTCCGGAAAACTCTCCCCGAATTCCGAAAAAGAAATCTACTTTACTGTCAATGTGCCTAAAGATGCTCCGGCTGGCGGTCAGTATGCTGCTATCAAAGTCACTACCGTCAATGACGATGGCGACCTAGATAACGGACTTAATATTAAAGTTTCCTATGGTATAGCGCACATCATCTATGCGGAAATTGCCGGTACCACCAGCCGCCATGGCGAAATCACTAGCGCAGAAGTTCCTAGCTTCATCTCTTCTGGCGATATCTCCGGCAGCGCCACTATTAAAAATACCGGCAACGTCCACTCCGACGCTAAATATACTCTCCAAGTCTTTCCGCTCTTTTCCAACGAAGAGCTCTATACTAACGAGGAGAAACCAGCTACCGCCACCATCTTGCCAGATCGCGCTCTCTATAAGGTAATTTATTGGGAAGAAACTCCAAAAATCGGCATCTATAATGTTGTCTTTACTGCCGAGTTTGAGGGAGTCACTACCCAGGTTAAAAAACTCGTCATCGTCTGCCCGCTCTGGCTTCTCTTTGTTATTATTTTCGCAGTTATTCTTATTGTCTTTTGGCTTTCGTCTCGAGCAAAGAAACGTAAGAACTAAGCTTGACATAAGCTTTAGCGCAATATACTATATATAGTATAAAGGCCATATTATGAAAAACACAAAAAGAAATCTTCTTATTTTTACCACTAGCCTTGTCGCCCTCGGCCTCGCCGCTCTTCCGGTAGCGGGCGTCTTTGCAGCATCAAGTGGCGGTCCGTTCACTGATACGCTCAGCGTCACCATTTCAAACGCCTGTACCTTTGCTCGCGGTAGTACTGCCCATGCAAAAGGCACAACAGGCGGCACATCAGCTACCGACACGGGCACTTGGAGCGACGATACTCTCTCCGGCACCATTGCTGCCGGTACTGCTTGGTCAGATTTTGGTACATCCAATTTCAACGTAGTATGCAACAACGCTGAAGGTTGGAAAGTCACCGCCTCTAGTACTACTAGCTTTGAGTTAGTCGGTGGAACTACCACTAGCGAAAAGATCGGTCTTGGCACCGTAGGTGACGATACTGCCGCTTGGAGCTACACTCCATCAACGTCCGATAGTGATGTTACTGCCGGTACAGCTAACGGCGCCAAAGCAAGTACTCCTGATTACGTAGTTGCACAAAGCACAAAAACTACTACAGCTTCAGGTCGTGATTTTAGCGTCAAATATGGTGTTTCTGTAAACCACACTCTCTCAGACCAATCCTATACTGGTACTATTACCTATACGTTTGCACAACTAGACTCTAGCCCTGCCCAAACCAACAATCAGTCCAACGACCAAACCCAACAAAATAATGACCAAACCCAACAAGACCAAAACAATCCTGCCCCAGAGCCAGAACAAACTAAATCCGCACCTACTCCTAAGCTAGCCCAATCCGCCCCAAAACAAACTTCTTCTACTAGTGGCGGAACCACTACTAACACCACGACCAACACCACTACGACCAACAACAACGACACTACTACTACCGAGCCAAACGCCGAAGAAGAAAATGCCAACGCCCTCGGCGTAGAAACTTCCTCTATTAGCACTACGGAAACCCCAGTAGAAAACCAATCAAACACCGGTCTCATCGTGGCTGCCATGATTGTTGGTGTCGCCGCAGTCTCTGGCGGAACCGCCCTCTATATTAAAAACCGTAAAGACGAAGCCTAAATCCTAAAATCTTTCTTTCCGATTTTAATCAACCTGTCGTTCGGCAGGTTGAACTTTTTACCGGACTGATAAGTCCGAATCGCCTTTAAAAAATTCAATGTTTGCGGACGCGTTGTCGCTACCCCCGCCTTAGCCAGCCCAAACCTTAAAATCTCTAGCGCAACCTCATCGTCTAGGTTTGTGAACCACTCTCGCCTAAAAACATTATCTTCTGGCACTATCGCCTCGACAATTTCGTCAATCTCTCGCTCAATCGTTTTTTGATTCAGAAATAACTCAAACACCTTCGTTCGAGTCGTCTCGTCTAGCTCTCGCACATCTTTGCGAATTCTATTACGAAGATAATCATCCTCGCTATTCGTTGGGTCTTCCCGAAACCTCACCCCGTTTTCTGCCGCATATCTTAAAATATCTTTCTTCGCCCAGCCTCGTTCGAGCAGCGGTCGCCTTACTCCGACCGCCGACATCGGCGCTAGCCCCCGATGGCCAGTTCCGCGCACGAGGTTAATCGCAACGCTTTCTATCATGTCATCAACGTGGTGTGCCGTAAAAACCTCGCCTCGCTCCTCTTGCGCGACCCGAAAAAGAAAACTATATCTCACTGCGCGTGCCTTTTCTTCCGAAACTCCCGCCCCAAGCTCCGCTTTTTCTGTTATGAATTTTATTTTGTGCTGTTCGCAAAACTCGCGAACAAACTGTTCGTCCGCGTCCGCGCTTTTTCTCGTTCCGTGATTAAAGTGTGCTACGATGATTTCCGGCTCATCCAAAAAAAGCCGGAGCATTACCATCGAATCCACCCCGCCAGAAATTGCCAAAACCTTCCGCATATTATATAATTATATCATATATGAATTCCGACAAAATCCGCAACTTCTGTATTATTGCCCATATCGACCACGGCAAGTCCACTCTTGCTGATCGCATGATGGAATTAACTGGCACTGTCGAAAAGCGCGAGATGAAAGCCCAACTCCTCGACTCTATGGAGCTCGAGCGCGAAAAAGGTATTACTATTAAACTCGCTCCGGTCGAAATGCATTGGCGCGGCTATGAACTTAACCTTATCGACACCCCAGGCCACGTCGATTTTTCCTACGAAGTCTCCCGCTCACTCCAAGCCGTCGAAACTGCGATTCTTGTCGTTGATGCGACGCAAGGAATTCAGGCTCAAACTCTCGCAAATGTCTATCTCGCTCTCGAACAAGACCTCGAGATTATTCCTGTTATCAATAAAATCGACCTTCCTGCCGCCGATGTCGAAAAAGTTGAAAAAGAACTCATTAATCTCCTCGGCTGTAAAAAATCAGACATTATCGGCGTCTCCGCTAAAACTGGTCTAAACGTCGAAAAAGTTCTCGATGCTATCGTCGACCGCGCCCCAACCCCGCT
>DCGC01000025.1:4159-10638 GCA_002315165.1 Candidatus Saccharibacteria bacterium UBA1788
TCTCGAGCGACGCAACTCGCGCGCTAATTTTTGACTCATATTTCGACGACTATCGCGGAGTTGTCCTTTATGTTCGTATTTTTAACGGAAAAATCAATAAAAACGACCTTATCTATATGATGGCTAACGGCACGAAAGGTATCGCGCTCGAAGTTGGCGTCCTCACTCCTAATATGACCCCTAAAGCCTCTCTCGGCGAGGGAGAAATCGGCTATATCGTGACTAACCTAAAAACGACCCGCGAAGCTAAAGTCGGCGATACCGTCACTCTCCAAAAAACCCCAGCCAAGTCCAGCCTCCCAGGTTACCGAAACGTCCTCCCGTTCGTTTATGCCGGCTTTTTCCCAGTTTCTAACGACCAATATAAAGACCTAAAAGACGCTATCGAAAAACTTTCTCTTTCCGACTCCGCTCTCCAGTTCGAGCCAGAAAACTCTCCCGTCCTCGGCTTCGGCCTTCGCATCGGTTTTCTCGGCCTTCTCCACATGGACATCATTCGCGAACGTCTTGAAAGGGAATTTAACCTCGATCTTATCGTCACAAACCCTTCGACGAACTACCAAGTCGTCCTCGCGAAAGGCGAAGAACTAAACATAAAATCCGCCGCCGACTTGCCCGATATTAGCGAAGTCGCCGAGATTCGCGAGCCTTGGGCTAAGGGTGAAATTATTCTCCCGAAATCCATGATTGGTGGCGTTCTTAATCTCGTTGTCGAAAAACGCGGCCGCCAAACCAACCTCAGCTATCTCGAGGATCGTGCCGTTATCGATTTTGAGGCCCCTATGGCTAATCTCCTCACCGACTTCTACGACCAACTAAAATCTATCACTTCCGGCTATGCCTCGTTTAACTACGAACTCTCTAACTATCGCGCCGAAGACCTCGTTCGCGTAGATTTTCTTGTTGCCGGCAATAAAATCGACGCCCTAGCAGTCATGTGCCACCGTTCCGAAGCCGACGCTATCGGTCGTGAAGTCACGAAAAAACTCAAAGCCGTAATTCCGCGCCAAAATTTCGAAGTTGCGCTCCAAGCCGCCATTGGCTCTCGCATTCTTGCTCGCGAAACTATCGGCGCCTACCGCAAAGATGTTACCGTAAAAATCCATACCGGCGACCGCGATAGAAAAGCGAAACTTCTTGAAAAGCAAAAAAAGGGAAAAGCCCGCATGAAACGCTTCGGCAAAATTGATATTCCTTCCGAAGCTTTTACTGTTATGCTTCGCCGCGACTAGCAAAGTCATAGAGTCTGTTTACTAACTCAACAAACACTTCATCTCGTGGCATATCTGCTCTAACTTCTACTACCAACCCCAAATCCCGATAAGCCATTAAAACCGGCAAGGTCTTTTCTCTAAACTCTAAGATTCTTTTCTTAAAAACTTCTGGACTTTTATCGTCTTCACGCAGTCCTCTATCGCCTAGCATCTTTGCTGCTTCCCAACGTTCAGCCACATCCGCTTCCGACACATTTAAAATCACCGCCGCCTTGATTGGATGTCCCGCCCCAGCTGCCACGCTCATCACTTGCCCCTCCTCGCCGTGCCATCTCCCAATCGACGACAAGACTAGCGGATAGTTTAATAAATCCTCACGTTCAAAATAAGGTAAAACTAATTCATAAAACACGTTCGTCGGCGCCAGCTCGCCCTTATCCACGCCACTATTTCTTTCGTCTTTTGCGGCTCGAATAATTTCTCCGGATGACAAGAACTTTCCGCCCAGCGCTTCCGCTAATCTAATTCCCATCGTGTCTTTTCCACTCATTGGTAACCCAAAAATATTTATCGAACCGGTCCCCAACCACTTTTTTATCGCAACAATTTTTTCTTCCATATATAGATTATACAATAAAAAAGCCCCGTCCGAAACGGGGCTAGGGGATGTGCCTGCGTCTTATCTTACTGTGTTCCTACAGCTTCTTCAGCTGCTATCAATTCCCATTCCTCGGTCAGTTGTTCAATCGCCGAATCAGGGACGGGACGATGGGTCTTCAGTTGAACTTTGCCTTCTTTGCAAACCGCAATCTTCTGTCCGTCGTAATACAAACACGCCTTAAAACGACCTTTGTGATTCTCACGTTCTTCTCTGCCAATAGTATACATAAGCACGCCTCCAGATAATGTTCTCTAACCAAGCCGGCAAGCCCGGTCAGGACTTTCATTATAGCATGCCGAAATAGTTTTGACTAGCACTCTTGCCATTTATCTGCTAATTTTCTATAATAAAGCTATGAATCTCACTAATCGTCAGAGAGAAATCCTCTTTTCTATCATCGAGGAATACGCAGAAATGGCCGCTCCGGTCGGTAGCATTACCCTTGCGAAACTTTTTGACGTCTCTTCGGCTACGATTCGCGCCGAAATGGCTCGTCTCGAAGACCTCGGTCTTATCACTCAGCCTCATACCTCTGCCGGTCGTGTTCCGACCGACGCTGGCTATCGTCTCTATGTTAATTCTCTTACTGAACAAGCCGACCAATCTATCGACCAATCTTTTGATCGTTCAGCCCATGCTCTCGAAGTTCGTATTTCTGCCCAGTCTCGCGCCGACTCTGCAATTCGCGGCGCAGTCGATTCTCTCGTCGAACTTACCGGCAATCTCGGCTTAGCTACTATCGACGGCCAACTCTATCTTTCCGGCATCTCCCGCCTTTTCACCCAGCCAGAATTTTCCGACAACGCCCGCGTTCGCTCCGTTGCTCGTCTTCTCGATAATCTCGAACCGTGGCTTCGTGAAGCCGCCCCAGGCGAACCGCTAAATATCTTTATTGGCCAAGAAAATCCTATCGGCAAAACTTCTGGCGTTTCGCTAATTATTTCTAAATTCCGTTCATCCTATTCAGATAATAGCTATATTGGCGTGCTTGGCCCGACTCGCCAAAATTACGGTCGAGTTATGTCGCTCGTCCGTCGGGCAGGTAATATGTTAGAGGAGATATTATAATGAAAAAAGAAGACAAAACAGATAAAAAACCTGTGGAAAACCCTGTGGAAAAGTTAGAAAAACAAAATCTCGAACTTACCAACGATCTCCAGCGCACCCGTGCTGATTTTGAGAACTTCCGCAAACAAACCGAGCTCCAAAAATCCAAAGCCATGGAGTCCGCTCGCGAAATGACCGTCCTAAAAGTCCTTCCACTTCTCGACGATATTGACCGCGCTATTGCTACTTATAATGAGCAACTTTCTCCGCTCACTAAAGTTCTAGAAAAAACTCTTGCTGAGCTCAAGCTCGAAAAAATCGACTCGAAAGACGGCGCCGAATTTAATCCCGACCTCCACGAAGCAGTCATGGTTGAAGACGGCGACGGTGAAAAAGAAGTCGTTTCTTCCACTCTCCGCCCAGGCTATAAATATGACGGCGAAGTTATTCGTCCTGCTATGGTAAAAGTCAAGCGCGTGCTATAATATAAGCATGACAAAAGCCGAGAAGCCAAAGAAAAAAGAATTCAAAAAACTCACACAAAAACAAATCGCGAAGCTCAGTTTCTTTAAGCGCCTGCGCTATAAACACCAACTCCGTATTCTTAAAGAAAATAAACGCCGCGAAGCCGATAACGCCACTCTCCCGAAAGGGAAAATTAAACGTTTCTTTGCTCGTCTCGCTCCGAAACGCGTTTTCCATTTTGTCTTTTCTTGGTATGGCTTTAAAAGAATTCTAAGATTTATCGCGGCTTGTATTCTGCTCGGAATTATCGCTCTCGGCGGCTTATTTATCTACTATAAACAACAAATCAAAGATATCCAAATCACCGATATTAACATTTCCGAAACCGTTAACACCTACCTCGACCGCAACGGCACCGTTCTCTGGAAAGATACCGGCTCCGATAACTATCGTCTCGTCGTCGAGCATGATGAAATCTCCGAATATGTCTATCAAGCTACTATCGCTATCGAAGACCGCAATTTCTATTCCCACCACGGCATCGACCCTAAAGGCCTTATTCGCGCCGTCTTTTCTACTTTAGCCGGTCGTGGCGTTCAGGGTGGCTCTACGCTTACTCAGCAGCTTATCAAACAAGTCTACTTTTCTAGCGAAGCTGCTAGCGCAAACCGCGGCGGTATTACTCGAAAGATCAAAGAGCTTATTCTCGCTATCGAGCTCGAAAAGCAATATAGCAAAGACCAAATTATCACCATGTATCTTAACGAGTCGCCTTATGGCGGTCGTCGTAATGGCGTAGAATCTGCTGCTCGTACTTACTTTGGAAAATCCGCAAAAGAACTCACTCTTGCCGAGTCTGCGCTTCTCGCAGCTATTCCAAACAACCCAGCCGTCCTTAACCCTTATAATTCCTACGGCAATGAAATGCTGATTAAACGTCAGCATAAAGTCCTCGATGCTATGGTAGATATGGACTATATCACCGAAGAAGATGCTGAAGAAGCCAAAGCCGTCGACATTCTCGCGACCATCCAGCCTGAATCTTCCCAATATTCCAACATGCTCGCCCCGCATTTTGTCCTCGAAGTTAAAAAACAACTCGAAGCCGAATATGGCATCTCAACTATGCGCCAAGGTGGCTATGTTATTACTACCACCCTCGACTACGACGCCCAAAAAATCGCCGAAGAAGCAGTCGCTGCCGGCTCTGCTCTCATGTCTAAAAACAAAAGCGACAACATGGCCCTCGTTTCTGTCGATGTCGAAACTTCCCAAGTTGTCGCCATGGTTGGTTCGTCTGATTTCTACAATAAGACCTATGGCGAGCTTAACGTTACGACCGACTCCCTAATTGAGCCAGGCTCCTCGATTAAACCGATTCTTGATTATTCCGCTCTCTTCATGGAACGCGAAGGTCAAAATTTCGGCCCAGGTACAATTCTAAAAGACGAAAATATCGACTCAATTTATTGCAATGGCTATACTGGCGGCTCCTGTAAGCTTCGCAACTCTACCGGCTCTTTCTACGGCGATATTACTATTCGCTTCTCGCTCGGACATTCTTTCAATATTGGCGCCGTCAAAGCTCTCTATATTAATGGTATAGAAAATAGCTTAGAAGTCGCTCACTCGCTTGGCGATACCAGCTATTGCGAGAATCGCAGCGACTACGGACTCACTATTGCTATTGGCTCTGGCTGTGGCGTCCGCCTTGTTGAGCATGCCAACGCCTATGCCTCTCTTGCTCGCGGCGGTTCCTATAAAGATCTCGCCTATATTCTCGAAGTTAAAAACAGCAAAGGCGAAGTTATTAAATCATGGAACGATTCCGCTGCTACCCAAGTTGTCGACGAACAGGTTGCCTATATGCTTTCCGATATCCTAAGCGACAAAAACGCTCGCTGGTCTAGCTACAACACCACTCCAGGTTTTGTCATCCCAGGCGTTTGGACCGCAACAAAAACCGGTACAACTACCGACCAAAGCAATGCTCCAAAAGATTCCCTCATGGTAAATTATTCAACCGCCCTTGCTACCGTCGCCTGGAACGGCAATCATAACGGTTCCGCTCTTTCTGCTAGCACAAAAATCCCAGTCGGGACCGCTCTTTCTATCTATACCGAGCGTGTCCATAAAGAAGTCTACGCTAATAATGGTAAATGGCAGTCTGGCGACAAACCAATAAAACCAGCCGGAATCAAAACTCTTACCGTAAATGGCAAGACAGACATCTGGCCAAGCTGGTATAACGAGAAAAAGAGTGGCGTAGAAAAAGTCACGCTCGAGTTCAACAAGGTTAACCATATGCTTGCGACCGAATGTACCCCAGATTCACTTCGCATTTCTATCGAGGCCACCAAAACTGTTGACCCTATGACAAAGAAAGAAATCTGGAACGTTCCAGAACCTTATGACCGCGAACAAAGCGACGACTGCTCCTTGACCGAATACAACAGCCCAACGGTCTCCGCCAGTAGCGTTGGCTCGAGCGTGCGCATCTCTGTTAACGGCTACGGCACTTTGTCTTATACTATCACCGCTGACGGCAAAAAGGTCGAATCTGGCTCAGCTACTAGCTCCACGTTCTTTGCAGATTACCAGATTACCGGCGATGAAGAATCTATTGTAGTTAACGTTTCTGACTCTTACGGCGGCTCGGCTTCTTCTTCGCTTTAGTCTCAGTTGCAATTTTTGCAAACATCATCTTGCCAGCCGAAGTTTGAAGAAAACGCACGAACTCAACAGTAACCACGCTGTTAAGTTTGCTTGCTGCGTTATCTACGACGACCATCGTTCCGTCCGGCAAATACCCGACACCTTGTTTTGGGTTGCTTCCTAACGAAATAATTTTTACAGTCAGCTTTTCTCCAGGTAAAAATTCACTACGCATTACCAAAGCTAAATCGTTGATATTTAGCGTGTCAATTTTTTCCGTCGCTGCAACTTTCGCTAGGTTGAAATCGCAAGTTAAAATAAGACCACGATTTTCTTTTGCTAATTCTATCAGCCTTTCATCGACAGGAGTCCTATCAAGCTCGTCTTGCAAAATTTCTGTGTTAACATAAATAACTCGCTCGAGCTCGTTCACGAGG
>DCGC01000025.1:10654-11187 GCA_002315165.1 Candidatus Saccharibacteria bacterium UBA1788
GACCCTGCCCTTGCTCTAGCGCGTTTTTCCGAATCTTTTCCGTCGGCGAGCAGCTGCATTTCTCGAATCACCGAACGGGGAATGATTAAATCGTCCCCCATAAAACCAGTCTGTGCTACTGCTAAGATTCTCCCATCCATCAAAGCAGATGTATCGACATAAATTTTTCTTTTTGCGCTAGAATTGCGCGTTTTTTTGAAGTTTTTTATAAATAAAAACGTAGTTTCCGCGAAAATCATCGCCGTGAATAATAAAATAAATAATTCCATAACGCAACCATTATATCACAATAAAAAGCCCCTTGCAGTTTTTTGATGCCTAGCGGGCAAGGCAACGAACCGAGAACGCAAAACCACGGACACTACTACGATGAGGATAGGCAGCTCCAGAGCCAAATCCTAAATCGTAAGAATTTGTAGAAGAGTCGATATGGTAGGTCCAATAATAGCCGCTTAACAATTGGTCATATACGTAGCCGTTATTGTAGTTGTAGCTCCCACTCTTAGTTAACCCCATCGGAGCCATCAAAAGAG
>DCGC01000043.1:0-1161 GCA_002315165.1 Candidatus Saccharibacteria bacterium UBA1788
GCTAGCGTATTGCTTGGGTGTGCAACCGTTGCTTCGGTTGTTGCGTTGATTGTCGTTTGTATTCTGAAAGACAACAAAATTAGCGATCTAAAAGGCCAGCTTGGCGGCGAATCTAGCGCGATCCTAGAAGAAGAACAAGCTAAAAAGAACAAAGAAATCCAAGAGCTAACACAACAAGTCGAAAGCCTAAACTCTGAGGTATCTGAAAAAGAAAATACAATTGAAAATCTACAGGCCAAAATCGAAGATTTAGAAAATCAAATTGCAGAGACAGGCGGCAGCGATAAATCTGCCCTAATCCAAAAGAAAAAAGAACTAGAAGCCAATAAATCTGTTTTGGAAAGCAATATCGCGACGCTAAAAGCACAAATCAATACGTTAAACGAAACAATCGCTGCGAAAAAAAGCACTTACTTGGTAGTATATATTGATGATAGCGGAGTCGCCCGTCGCGAAAATGTTTCAAAAAATGGCAACGTAGCAAACGTTCCGACTCCAACAGCAAGAACCGGATACGACGTGGAATGGTCGAGAAATGGATCGAATATCACTGAAGACACTATCATAGTCGCGAACTACACGATAAAAACCTACAATATCACCTATATTTTAGGTAGGCCGCACGATTCTTTCTATAGCCTATGCGGCGCGCAACAATACGGTGAAGATAATACCATATCTATACTTGGAATCTCATATATTATGGATTTTTCCGCAAACACCGTCACGTCGGTCTACGAACCAATGCTTGAAAATCAGGTTGTAAGTTACGACATAGTAAACAATCAGTTTACTATCGACAATGTCACCTATACTATAAATCGCGATTTTAAAGTTGTTTATGCCGTAGTTGGAGATAACGCCGTAATCGCCAAGCCAGAATTTTACAATTTACCAACGACTATTAATTATGGCGAAACTCTAGTTATGGGCTTTTTCGCGCACGATTATGTTAATTACGTAAAAAGAGACGGCACTATCGGTAACGAATTCGGGAGAAGAGAGCCATACACCTGGGTAGTTTTCGGGGCAGACTCTGTCGCCTATGACACATCTTACCCAGACGAAACTACAAAAACATATGTCCAAACCACTAACGACCTTCTTATCTTTGTTGAATATCAAAGGGAACCAAGCTAAAACACTGGGGCTTTTGCTTTT
>DCGC01000043.1:1263-16789 GCA_002315165.1 Candidatus Saccharibacteria bacterium UBA1788
CTGGTGAGTCTCAGGCTCGCAACAAATACACCTACTTCGCTTCCAAAGCCAAAAAAGACGGCTACGAACAAATCGCTGCTATCTTTGAAGAGACGGCTAACAACGAAAAAGAGCATGCTAAAATGTGGTTCAAAGAACTAAATGGCGGTGCCGTGCCTTCTACCGAAGAGAATCTCCAAGCAGCCGCTGACGGCGAAAACTACGAATGGACCGATATGTATGCCGAGTTTGCCAAAGTCGCCCGCGAAGAAGGCTTTGACGATATTGCTAAAAAATTTGAAGGCGTTGCTGCGATTGAAAAGGCGCACGAAGAGCGCTATCGTAAGCTTCTTAAAAACGTCAAAGATAAAAAAGTATTCTCAGCCGACGGCGAAGCTATTTGGGTTTGCCGCAACTGTGGTCATATCGTTATCGGGAAAAACGCTCCAGAAATTTGCCCAGTTTGCTCCCACCCTCAAAGCTACTTCGAAATCAAGGCCGAGAATTATTAATTTACAATCTTTGCCTCATATGGTAATATAAAATGGTGACGGGCAATCCTGTCCGCACCATTTTAATATCCATTATGCCGTGTTAGCTCAGTTGGTAGAGCAGCCGCCTTGTAAGCGGCAGGTCGTCAGTTCAAGTCTGACACACGGCTCCATTTTTTTGAAAAAATGCTATAATCTACTTATGGTAAAAGCAATCATTATATCAGTTATCATCGGTCTTCTCGGTAGTATACTTCATTTTGCTTACGAATGGAGCGGAAGAAAAAAAATCGTTGCTCTCTTTTCCGCTGTTAATGAATCCGTTTGGGAGCATATTAAAATCGCCCTCGTGCCAACTATTATTTTCTGCGCTATCTCGCCAATAATCTATGGTTACGGGTACTTTTTCGTAATTTTTGGGGAGTTACATTTCTACTTTTCCCCGCAAATTTTTGTTCCTATGGCGGCGACTTTACTCTCCATAATTATCTTAATACCACTGCTATTTTATCCAATTCTAGCCATCATGAAAAAACATAATGTCGTCGTAAGTATTATCGAGTTTTTTGTCGCAATTTTCTTGAGCCAAGTTATCTTTACTTGGGTTCTTGACATGCCAGGCTTTCCCGGACCAAGCAATCCTTTCTTAGGTTTTTGCGGCGGAGACGCTACGGGAGTTATATCTAGCGTAGCTCCGTGCTATACTCAATCTACAATAATCGCCTCCATAATTATAATCATCCTCGTCGTCGTTTCCGTTCCGCTCTTTACGCTATTCCCGCCTAAATTTTTCCTATTTCGGGACTCTCGCAATGGAAAATATGGGCTAGCCGCCACGGAAAGTCACAACCACAACAGGAAACGCCGCCGCCATTAATCTGTTTACAATTTGTAAATTCTGTGATAAAATAAAATACAATTATGGCAAAGAAGAATAATACCAAACGCAAACTCGTTGGCCTCGTCTCTGAGGAATCTGGCGTTCGTGCTTATTACACTAAGAAAAACACTATGAACACCCCAGATAAACTCAGTCTTAAAAAATACGACCCAGTTCTTAGAAAACACGTAGTATTTACCGAGACAAAGAAAAACCTCGGTCGCAACGAAGTCAAAGAAAAGAAACGCTAATCGCTTCTTAATACACCCGCAAGGGTGTATTTTTTTGTTAAAATATGTTATAATATGCGTATGGTCATATATAGAACCAGAAATTTTTTGAGCACCGCCTATTTATTGCTTTTGGGACTATTTTTTGTACTTGTTGATTTTGCTAACTCTCTCAACTTCGTCGACTCATCTACTCAGATATCTGATTTAGCGCCAGTTATAGCCCAAGTCCAAGAGATAAAAACTCCAGAAAACGTTGCTATGCCAAGTTTTAATGACGTCGCTACTACCTATACAGCCAAACAAACCCTTGCTACTAGTTCCTTTCTGACCATAGCTGGTAAGAAAATCGCAATCTATAACTCGGTCAATGGCACTAACGACGATGCTGGATCGCGCATTGCGAAATATAACAATTTTTATTATGGCCATAATTCCGCCAATGTCCTCGGTTCGCTTTCGAGCCTTCCTATCGGTGCAACTTTTTCTATCACCGAAAATGGTCAAACCAAAAAATATCAAATCGCCAAAAGTGAAACTTTCGAAAAAATCGGCGCCAATAAGCTCGCCACTTTAGATAATCCATCTCGAGATTATTCAAATGCTATCTATTCAGCATCATATAAAGGCAAAAAATACGACATAGCACTTATGACGTGTGCTGGGGTATCTCTCGGCAACGGTGACGCCACGGAGCGTTATGTGGTTTTTGCCTACGAAGTCTAGTCGGTTTCAATCGTAACCGTCGTTCCGAACCCTACCTTAGATTTTACTGAAACGCGTTCGGTCGACAGCAACGCAATCATTGGCTTCGACAAAACGGTCCCCGTGTCCTTGATAATTATCTTACCTTGTGAAATCCTAATCGAAATCTCACCTTTAATCGTGCGACCAAGCGCCGAACTAACATGCTTATCTAGGTCGGCTTTTATTTTTGACGGTTCTTTTATTTTTACTGTCGGATCTGGAAAATCAAGATTTAAAGAAATACCGGCTTTTTCCGTAAGAGGCAAATATTTATTATAAATCTCGTCAATAATAAAGGATAAGCGGTACATATTATTATTATACCCCAGGATTAAACATTTTCAACTTTTTCCTATGCTCTCTATAATTTGGGTCATGAATCCCTACTTCACTCCAAAAAGCATCAGAGTGGTCCATATGGTTGAGATGCGCCAGTTCATGTATAATTACATAGTCCCTTAGCACTTCTGGTATGTTCATCAGCCCAATATTAAGAGAAATAGTTTTATTGCTAGAACAACTCCCCCAACGAGTATTTGCATGCGTTAAACGACATATATTAAATTGATACCCATATAATTTCGCTAAATACTCTAAACGATAGGGAAGATATTCTTTCGCTTTTTTCATCAATATTTTTTTCTTCGCGTCTCTAGCTCTCTGTGTAGATGGGTCGTTAATGGGCAATTTATTCTTAATAATCTCCCTATTTTGATTCAAAAATCTTTTCACCAAAAAATCGCTTGTGTGTTTTGGCACGGACATTTGCAGTCTTCCTGATGTTGAAATCGAAAATTTAATCCCATGTGAAAGTGGATTTTTTCGGACTACAACTTCACCAAATTCAGAATCTTTTAGAATCATTTGGCATTGCGAGCTGAGCTAATGTATGTTTGAGTTGCGTATCAAAAGTGTGCTTTCCAGACAAAACAATCGGCTGTTCGCGGTCTGCAGGAGCTTCCATCCCGTCGATTCTTGATTCATATTCATTTTTCGCTTTCGTAGCAGAGCGTAAACGCAGTTTAAGACGTTGTTTAACTGTTGCTAAATCAGTCTGAATCCAAATCAAAGAAGTACGATAACCAGCTTCTCTTAAAATATTTCTAATTTCGGTACGATCTTTTTCCGAATCCAAACCGCCCTCAAGCACTAAAATTTGGCCAGTCTTTGCTAATTGTTTGACTAGCATAACTATAATTTTTCTGTCAAGCCCACACTCTTTTGCGATTTCTCCAAGATCGAAGAAGGACGCATGAAATTTCTTTGCGAACTGTTCCGCAAAAGTAGTTTTGCCGCTGCCAGGCACGCCAAAAACTAAAATTGCACGTGGCTGACTTTTCTTACCTTCCATCATGACCCCATTGTATCACATAATCTGAACTATTAGAAATAAAAACCTGAGAAGGGTAATAAAACACCCAAGCTAAGAAATTCGCCACTTCATATATCGCAGCCGGCACTAACCCAATCAAAGACAAATATGATGCAGCCGCGCAACAGTCGCAAGCCAAAAACAATATAAAACCGCAGCATATATATAATACTGGCCTAATCGGCACTTTTCTAAACAGATTTATAGAAGTCAAAACATTGGCTAATAAAATTCCAGCGTAAACTACCACAGCAATTACTGTCATCTCTAACTCTAACAATAATCCCGCAACCAAAATCGCAAACATTATCAAAGCGTATTTCGCTATCGTCCTTATTTCCCAACTTTTTAGTCGAGCCAAATGGAATAATTGAGCGAAAGAAAAAATCACAATCCCAACGGTCGACGAATTATTTTTTGCTAAAACTAAATCAGCCAAAAAAGTTAAACCAAGCGCTACAACTAGAATCTTATTTTTTGTAAAATTCACCGCCGCATGAACAAAACATGCCAAAATCCCAGCCAATTTCAAAATTGTTGTTCCAAAAAAATGAGGATACGCTAAATCTAAAATCAAAAATCCACTATATATTACGACAAAAGCAACTTCCCAACACCCACGCAAGATAAAAACAAGCCCGAGTATCGAGCCTACTAAAATTATGGCATATAGTATAACGCTATCACCAGTCTCTGGATTTGCTACGGCTAAATCTATTGGCGCTATATATTCCTTAACTTCCACGGCGACATATTCAGAAGCATAAGTTGAACCAGCAGCCTTTTTGCGAACATAGTATACGCCAGGCTCCAACCATGTTGACTCGTTTCCCTCTATTGTCGTCCACGTTGCCTCGTCTGCATTGTCGCCAACATACGACGCGTATTCTAGCCCATCGCTCTCACCAACGATTCGTCCTCTCTCAGAGCTGACGACTGGAGCGTCAAACCTTCCAATTGCGATGGTTACTATTTCCGAACTAGGATGACGCGACGGGTTCATTGCTAGAGTTTGCAGATATATCGTCATCAATTCTGGCGACGTAGAACTAAACAATTCCAACCCGCCAACACCGTCCGTATAATGTCCAATATCGTCAAGTGAATTAATCCCATAAGATTCCCACCCGAAAGAATTCGATTCCGACGGTTCTTCCGATTCAAAATACCCAACATTATAACCAGTCGCATGGAAACTATAGTGCGGCGGTTCGAGTTGAGTCGGCTCGTTTGGCGTAAAATCCCAAATAGCCGCCACGCATCTTGGCGTAGTGAAATAATAATCCGTAGCAGTTTTTCCATCGAGTGATATTTTGCCCATTTCTGAACTATAGTCATCGTCATCATTCTTTAATTTCACAAAAAGAATCATTCGATATTCGCGCCCATGTACAAAAAGGTCAGTGCGGGAATCCATTTCGCGCCAAGTCATATCGGGCATTTTTTCTTCATAACGACAGGTTGATAATTTATACGCCCCGCCATATGTAGCTGAATTACAAGTCGCTCCATTAGGTGGCATGCCATAAAAAGGCGTATCAAGGTTTTTAATTTCGATTTCACTATAGGTTGTCGCAGATGCATTTTTGGTACAAAAAAATGCCATAGCGGCAAACATGAATAAAACAACCGAAACGATTTTTTGAAACTTAGCCATCTGCCTCCTCTATCTAATAAATTATATCATTATAATCCAATAAATAATAAATAAACTTCGTTAGACATTATGATATAATTACAATGTCTCATATTATTAAAATCCGTATCTAGGGTCAACTTTTTGTAATGGTTGTCCAAAAGCTAGGACACCATCCGAAATATTTGGGCAACGCCTAGATGCGGACAAACGATATGAGACACCGTGATGGTGTCCTATTTTTACTTAGGATACTCCTAATATCATTAAGGAGAGCGAATGAGAGCACAAATTGTCAAAATTAATCCTAAAACAATCGTCATAAAAAGCGACGGCGGCAAGTTCGCAACGATTAACAAAGACAAAATTGATTTTAGATATAAATTGGGCGACATCATAATAGTAGAAAAGAATGGAGATGAAGTATATTATCTACCAAAGTTGGCCGATGACACTCATGATACTACGGATTTTTGGGGAGATACACAATCGGAGCATCCGCATAATGTTGGACAAAAAGACAAAAATATAGGCTATAATGAAAAATCAATACACGGAGCTTTGTTGATTATCGGATTAGCAATAATTAGTTATCTTATTGCGTTCTATGCTTGTTTGGGGGCTGCCGTTGGCGTTTTCTTCTATTCAATAGCGCACTATCAAGAGTTATCAGCAAAAAAGAAAAGCACGGCCACTGGTCTACTGGTTTTTGGCGCCATTCTTTGGCTCATCTTAATAATAATAGCGCAGGAGAATGGTTTATAAAATGGTACTAGAAATATTAACCAAGATGCTATTTGTTAATTTTATCGGGTACGAAAGAGGCAAATATGCACAGAAAAAGAGAGATTTTAACGAACCAAAAGTTATCGAATATTATATGAGTTTTTTCACTGGGAAAATTATTCCTGATGATGAGCGCCAATGGATTTTAGAATACAAGATCACGCCACGCGTAAAGAAGTTATCGAATAAAGAAGTGGACAAACTTTTAGATCTACGATACAAAAACGAAAGATTAATTGCAAAGAAAAAACCAGTCAGTAAAGTTCCTGTTGACGATATAATGATTGAAAAATATCACTCTGAATTTTTAGAATTTAAAAAGCGGCAAGTCGCTCAACAAGCTAGAGCTAAACAGCAAGCAAGAGAAGCAGCCGAAAAGCACCGACGCGAAGAACGCTTAAAACAAATGCACCAACGATATGTATATGAAAATGGCGAAAGTAATGACGAGATTATTAAGAAATTTTTCTAATAGCGGGTCAATAAAAGGAGCCTAAACGTGCCAAAAGGATATAATCAAAAAACTACAGAATGCGCCATTTTCATCGACGCCTTTGATAAAAAAAAGAAAATCGTGTTAGACGACGATGAATTGACTATTATTCATGACGCTTTTCTAGCCAACAAAGAACGTTTTAAATGGATGCATGAAAAAATAGCAACGAATTTATATAGCCATACAATGAGTGCTATTTTAAAAGAAGAAGTAATTTCTGAATATTACCTCATACTTTTGAGTGATTTCTTGTACCAATACCTTCAAGTATTGTTGCGGTCTATGGAAGTAATGAGGGGACATACGCAATTGCCGTGTGTTGATTATGACTCATACAAAGAGGCATACTTCGTTATTAGTAGGTGGAGTGAAAAATTAGCAAAGCTTATAGATGATAAATTAGGAACTCTAATAGATGATTGACTTAATGATGATATATGGATATGTTAGAATATATTTCATAACGACAAATGAATGAAGAAATCCTAGAACCAAAAACATATGGCGCCAAATGGGAGATATTTAATCAGATATCCCTAGACAACGTAGTCTTAACCATTATATCCAATACGCCAGAAATAGCGGCTGCGGTCACTTTCTACAATGAGCCGGATGGTAATTTTGTGCGCCTCATTTCTAACTGTAAAGATGGACAGCCGTTTAGGGACGCATTTTTTGGAATAATGAATATAATGTTTACAGAAGAGCAGGTCGGGTTAGTCAAACATTTTTATTGGCAAGGACAGCATGTCTTTAAAAACGGCCACTTTAATTTAATACGTGATGATAAAAATTCTAGATTATTGTTCAAAAGCCGGAATAAGACTTTTGAAATAAAAATCATAGAAGAAACGTATGGACAAATCGTTAAAGCCTTCAATATCGAAGAAGAAATATCACAACAGATTCAGAAGTCCAAAATAACACTACGGACGACCAATCTTCTTCTTGCTAATTTCCCATGCGATGGATCTATAAGAGTTTTCCGACTACGCGGTTTGCTCAAGAAGAAAAAAGAATTTCTGCTTAATTGTGAATATTGCTTCCTTAAAGCTTGTATGAATTTGCTTGATAAATTTTTCTGTGATCGACGGGCGATGGAATTTTCAGAAGAATTTTGGTCCGGAAAAGAATACGCTTTCGACGAGCATGTAGAGGCGTCAATTGCATTCGCTGATTTTTATCAACATTTCCAATATATTGCTCACATTAACCAGGAAACCGCAACTATCAATCGTAAGATTTATAACAGTGCGAGAGAAATATTACACGCTTTTCAGGCAATTGATTTTATCAAACCTAAAGGTCCAGACCTAGCCGTAAAAATTCTTGAAGATTTTTTGAATAATTTTAATTTTGAGCGTGACAAAAAAGGCTCTTTAAGGGATATTCAGTCGTTTTTCGGCTTTGACCCACGTACAAAATTTACCTCATACGAATACAAGACTGCAACTTGTTCTGATATTAGCGACCCGAGTTTTACTCATCAATTTGTCGTACCGTACATCATAGAATTTACGGAAGCCGAACATGACGTATTAATAAATACCATTGCGCATATGTCAGAGAAGAATTTGAAACGCCACATAGAAGAGATTACGTTTTATTTTTATAATTATAACCTTCAAAAAGATAGAATTATACAAATTAAAACTTTACCGGCGGTCGAGCGTATTCTTAGGTCTTCGGCTTTAAAGAACAATTCTCTTTTGACTATAACGGTATTGCTATTGTTTGCCGAATCAATGCCTAGTCTAGATGGGGAGGATGCGTTCCGAAAACTTTATGACACGATATGGCCGTGGGTAGGAAGTGTTTGGTGTATAGAAAATCGTGATAAAATCCGATTCAGGTCCCAAGCTATGGAAGAGTTCTTCGATATCGCCATTGCGATGTTGTCTAATGATTTTTTCATCGAAAATCACAATCCGGAACTATCAGAATATTTGAAAAAAACTCCAAAACTTTGTCGTAGATGTAAAGATCTAGAGTCGTTAGCATTCCTACTTAGACTTAACGATATGAATCTTAGTTCTTCGCAAACTTTCGAAAGAATGATGAATGAAGCCTGCTACGGCGAGCTATATGATGGCAAGAAAGTTTTTAAATTACTGTGTGTAGTTTCTTCGCTCAATCAAGATTTAAATAGAGATTTAGTTGATGAATTATTTGACAAAAACAGCCCAATTCAGAAATTTAAAAATAATTTTGTAACCTATTTTGACAATAATTCTTTAAAAGAGAGTTTAGAGTATACGCTAAACTATGTTTTGGACAACTTTTCTGTCTTTCGTGAAGTAGCTGGCGAAAAAAATATTCCGAAGATTTTTCAAACGATTTGCGAAAAAGCTGGAGATATTGGCAACATAGAGTTAGTATCGGAATTAGCAAGAGAAATTTACAAAGAAAAACTCGACACAAAACATAATTTACAATTAAAACTTAAATTTGCCAAAAAGAAAATTAGGATTAAAGAAGTTCGAGAATGCGGGCTATAATTTTACGGTAGAAATGCTCATATTTTGCACCCTAAGGTGTCTATGAGATGTTTTGGACCTAAGACTTAGCTATCATTTACGTCATTGTTTTGCGATAAATATTTTTACGACACGACAAAACAAAAAACACCATTATGGGAATGGTGCTAAAATGTCTTTTGGCCTGTGGCAGGGGAGCACGGAATCGAACCATGATCTACGGTTTTGGAGACCGCTATACTAACCGTTGTACTACTCCCCTAAAACTTCATCTGATTTTTATATCAGATATTCACCATTTTAACATAAAATATGCTAAAATGGTAGATAATGAAAATACTAATGCTAGGATGGGAATTGCCGCCTCATAATAGTGGAGGACTTGGCGTTGCGTGTGCAAACCTTGCGCGCGCTTTAGCTAACGCTGGGAATACAGTCGATTTCGTGATTCCGTGCCAAGCTGATTATTCTGAATATAACTTCAATGTTATTCCTATCGGCAACCTCAGACCGTTTTGTGATTACGGCGCTAGCGCCTATGAATCGACTTATGTGGAAGAAAAAATCATATCAAACCAAAACCTTTCAATTCGTGATATCCAAAAACGATATTGTGATTTTCTCACTAATTACCTTAAAACGCATCGCCCTGATTGTGTTCACGCGCACGATTGGCTGACTTTTGAGGCAGGCATTATTGCTAAAAAACAATTCAATCTCCCGCTTGTCGTGCATGTCCATGCCACCGAATTCGACCGCTCTGGTATGAATGGTGGGAATCAGCTAATTCACGAAATCGAGCAAGAAGCTCTCATGATCGCCGACCGAGTTGTTGCTGTTTCCGAAGCCACAAAAAGAATCATTAACGAGCGTTATCATATCCCGCTTTCTAAAATCTCAGTTCTTTATAATTCTCTTGACGAAAGTTTTTCCAGCAAGCCATACGTCTACGATGACGAAAATTATCAATATCTAGAAACGCTAAAAAGTGACGGATATACTATTATTTCTACGGTTGGGCGCTTTACAATTCAAAAAGGTTTACCATACATGATGCGCGCCGCCGCCACGGCATTAAAAGAGAACCCAAAGTTGATTTTCATTTTTGCTGGCGACGGGGAAGAACGTAATTCTCTCATCTCTCTCGCTGCAGATTTAGGTATCGAAAAAAACATACTTTTCACAGGTTTTATTCGTGGCGAAAAACTAAAAGATGTCTATACTGTATCAGATATCTTTGTCATGAGCTCCATTTCCGAGCCTTTTGGGCTAACGGCGCTCGAGGCAGCCCATCATAACAATGTTCTCATTCTCACTAATCAATCCGGAGTTTCCGAGGTCCTTAAATCGGCTTTCTGCTATGATTTTTGGGATGAACAAAAACTTGCTAACGAAATTCTTCAAGTCGCCAACGACTCTAGCGCTCAAGCTCTAGCTAAAACTGAAGTAGAAACCGAGTCTAATAGCCTGTCGTGGGATAAAGTCGCTGCTAAATGTCTAAAAATCTATTCTAAAATATGCCGTCAATAAATCTTTATCTTCATATTCATCAGCCTTTTCGCTTCCGTAAATATACCGCATTTGATATAGGCAATAATTCTGACTATTGGAACGATAAAAACCTATCAAGCAAAAATAACAACGAACGAATCTTTAAAAAAGTCGCCAAAAAATCCTATCACCCAACCTTTGACCTGCTCGAAAAAAACCTAAAAAAATTTCCAAAGTTCAAATTCTCCCTCTCTATCACTGGTGTTTGGTTAGACCAAGCTGAAAAATGGGACCCGTCGCTCATTGAACAGCTCAAACGCATAGTTAATACTGGCCGCGTCGAAATCGTTGCGGAGACCTACTACCACTCTCTAACTTTTTTTCATAATCGCCAAGAATTTGAACTACAAGTGTCTAAACATCGCGCTAAAATCAAACAGATTTTTGGAATAGAACCTAAAGTCTTTCGCAACACAGAATTAGCCTACAACGACGAGCTTGCAAAATGGGCTGAGGATTTTGGCTTTGCTGGCATTCTAGCTGAAGGCTGGGATAAGATTCTCGGCTGGCGCAGTCCTAATAATGTTTATCAACCAGCCGGTTGTCGTAAAATCAAACTCCTTCTTAAAAATTATCGTCTTTCTGATGACATTGCCTTCCGTTTCTCTGATCGTGGCTGGAAAGAATGGCCGCTAGACGTAAAAAAATATCAGTCATGGCTCACTACGTCTACGGCAAATGGTCCACTCATAAATTTGTTTATGGATTTTGAAACTTTTGGCGAACATCAATGGGAAAGTTCTGGAATTTTTGATTTTCTCAACGGACTCATTGCTTCTTGGCTAAAAAATCCTCTTAATGATTTCGTGACGGTTTTTGATGCTACTAAAATCAAACCAGTCGATAAAATTTCCATGAAAAAAACGGTCACTTGGGCTGACAGCGAACGCGATCTAACGGCTTGGGACGGCAACTCTATGCAAAAAAGAGCCGCTACTGAGCTTTACGCCCTCTATCCAAAAGTTCTTAATACCAACGATGCTGACCTGCTCGAAGACTTTCGCCGCCTTACGACTTCCGACCATTTTTATTATATGTGCACTAAGTATTGGAACGACGGTGATGTTCATGCTTATTTCTCCGCCTACGACTCTCCGTACGATGCCTCGCTATACTTCACAAATATTATTCGAGACTTAGAGTTTCGTTGCTCTAATCGCAAAGCCCCCGCCAGCAGCCATCCACAAATCTAGCGAATCGTTTTTATTTACTTTTTTACCTTCAATTACGATAGAAAGTTGATTATCGCGATAATGTGCATCCTCAGCATCGCGATAAATCTCCAACTTATATTCTCCGTCATCCAAAAAACCTAACGACAAATGTACTCTGCGTGGTTCTTCATTTGTAACTCCACCAATATACCAATCATCCGCCGCACGAGCCTTCCTCGCGACTACATAATATTGACCAATCTCGCCGATAATCGGCACGGTCTTTGACCAATTTACTGGTACATCGCGAATAAAATTATATGCTTGCGGATATTTTGTTTCATAAAATACAGGCCGATCAGAAACCATCTGCATACCAGAATAAATGGTTACATAAAAAGCTAATTGCCTAGCTAGCGTTGAAGCAATTCTTTTCGTAGCGTTTGTTAGGTCGAAAATACCACTCGTATAATCCATACCGCCCGCCAATAATCTAGTGAACGGCAAAATGCAGGCATGCGACGGCGATAAGGCCCCGCCTTCATATTCTTGACCGCGCGCTCCCTCACGAGTCAAAAGATTTGGCCATGTTCTTTCTATCCCGGTGCCCTTAATTGGTTCATGTACGTCCAACATAATATGATATTTCGCGGCTAGCTCAACCGCTTTTTGATAATGTCTAACGCCTAATTGTGAATGATGGAATTCTTTTTTATTCTGAATCGTCAACATCGATCCAGCATATCCAGATTTAACATAATGAATATTATTTTTAGCGCAATATTGGTATGCGGATTCCAATTGCTTTTCGTAGTTATCAACAAAACCAACAGTCTCATGGTGAGCAATAAGATTTATATTGTTATCTTTTGCATTTTTGGCAATTTCTTCAAAATCGATATCGCCAACTGGCTTCGTAAAACTCGTAAAAGCTCCATTTTGCAACCAATCACCATCCCACCCATTATTCCAGCCTTCAATCAATAATCCATCAACACCCAGCCGTTTGCAAGAAGCGAGATATTCCTTTGCGTGCTCAGTCGTTGCTCCGTGCCGTTCGCCAGGGGCCCACGTCCACTCGCCGACAAACATTGCCCACCAAATCCCCAAAAACTTCAACGGCTTCACCCAAGAAAAATCTTCACGTGGCGGCTCATTGAGGTTTAAAACCATTCTATTTTTAATCAGTTCAGTAGCTCTATCTGCAATCATGACCACTCGCCAAGGTGTATTAAATGGCAAATCTACATAGGCCTTAGCTCCGTCAGAAAGAGGAGTAATATCAGCTTTTAGCGCGCGCCACTTATCAATCTTAACAGTCATTTCTCCATAGTCATACAAGGCAGCCTCGTGAATTGAAACATAACTATCGTAGGCTAACTTAATAGTTAATGGCGTATGCACGGAATTAGTTAATTCATAAAGCGGCGAAGAGCTATAATTATATTCGTAACGATCGGGTTGGTACGCAGGTATATGCCACGCCAGCGCATTATTATCAATATTAAATTCAGTCAACTCGTCATTTATAATTAATCTCCTAAAACGCGGCTGCGGCGGAATTTCATATCTAAAAGCTACTCCGTCGTTAAAGACCCTAAATCGTATAGTTATTAACCTTCCCGCATTGTCTTCTGCTAAATAAAATGCAACTTCATTGTAATTATTTTTAATCTCTACGTCTTCGCCAACAATCGTTTTCCAATTCTCATTGATTGTTTTTCGGTTCGCCCTCACTAGTCGCAAGCCACTGCCCATTGGTTTTTCACCTTGAAATTCTAAACCCAAAGTCGATTTTTCAATTAGAACATTATCGTTCTTCAGTACCATATATCCAACATGTCCAGCTTCCAAATAAAACCGACAATTTATGGTTCCGTCTGGAGAAAAAATATCTTCATCAAAATCAGTCTTTTTTCGGCGCCCAAAAAACGAAAATAACATAACCTTAATATATCATATTTTGTATTTATTTATGAGAAAAATGTTAAAATATAAATATGAAAAAAGGTAAAAAATTTCTCATCGTTTTATTATTTCTACTAGTAGCCTCAGCGGCATTTTTTGGAATCCAATATTTTACAAAAACTGGATTCTTTAAAATTTATGGCGTTGTAGAATATGACGCCTCCGTCACTGCTGAAGAAAAAACTTTACTGAGCAATATTCTTGAGTCCGACGCCGTACGTCTCGAGCATGATGTTAAAATATCAGCACAAAATCTCACCTCAGCCGACAACCCTACTAGCTCCATCCTTTATGCCATTTATCTCCCAGTTGCAAATTTCTATGACATTCGTAGTACGATCAGTGCCGACGAGCTTAACGCTTTAGATTTTGACCAAACGAAGGAAACCTATCTTATTAAATCAACAGATTTAGATTCTACAGTTAAACTTCTAGCCGTAGATGATAATTATTATCTAGATTCGCTAACTTCTGGGGCGATATTTCGCTATCTAACTTTTGACAGTCGCGATACATCAGAAGCTATCGCCTTAGTTTCCGCATCTTATGCTTATGAAAATTTTTCGAATGAAAATATTTTGTCCTTTGCACAAACTGGCGTGACGGCCTTATCTCGAGGTATGTATTCCAAACTCAAAAAAGTAGGCAGCGCAGCCTACCTTGCCGAAAAAATTCAAGACTTTCTTAGCTCGAAGGACTTAACGCATATTAGCAATGAAGCTTCGTTCAGTAGCTCCGCTTCTGGCAGCAATATTTGCTCTGCCTGGGATATGTTCTCAGCTATCGAGGCTATCGGCACAGACATTGTCGAGCTAACCGGCAACCATAATAATGACTGTGGCGCAAAATCCAATTTAGAATCAATTGCCTACTATAAAGAAAAGGGTATTATGACCGTAGGTGGTGGAGAAAACGCAACGGCCGCTGCTGTTCCTTTGGAAATTTCCAAAAAGAATACCAATATCACCATGCTGGCATATAACTATTCAACCGGCGGATACACCACAGGGAATAATCCAGGCGCCAATCTTTACTCTGAAGCCAAAGCAAAAGCCGATATTTCTGCAGCCAAAGAGCGTGGAGATTTTGTTATTGTCGATTTCCAATACTTTGAATGTTATTGCTACCCTACTCGTGGCACCGAAATGACGGCTTGTGACAAAACCATCGCTAGCTCGGAATATGGCGAGTATCCTAATCAAGAAGTTTTATTCAAACAACTCATAGATATGGGCGCAAACGTAGTAGTTGGCACTTCTGCCCACCAACCTCAAACTTACGAAACCTACAATGGCGGAGAGATTTATTATGGGCTAGGCAATCTATTCTTTGACCAAACCATGTGGCCGGGAACGACCCGCGGTATCATTCTGACACATTATTTTAATAACGGGAAACTCTTGCAAACTCGTTTTTCGCCAACAGTTTATGATACCGACCTACAGGTTCGTTTAATGGATGAGGAGGAGTCCGAATGGCTAATCAAAAGACTAAACGCCGCCCGCTAGTTTTAATTATCGTATTATTACTTTCAGCCACTGCTGCATACTTTGTTTTGGTAAAAATCAATCAGCCATCATCAACTGCGGATGATATTTCTACCGATGAAGTCTCAGCCGACATTATCCCGATCGAGCCAGAAACTCCAGACTTAATTAATCTCCAGCCAGTCGTTGACGAATGGTTAATTACGCTCGGACCAAAAGCTTCAGTTGGTCTATATTTCTATGATTTAGACAACGCTTCCGTTGTCGCTGAG
>DCGC01000023.1:0-3178 GCA_002315165.1 Candidatus Saccharibacteria bacterium UBA1788
CCCCTACGATAGAACAGTTGCGGCACGCTATGCCCAAACAACTCTTTTCTTTCTGGCACCTTATTGATTTGGTCTGGATAAACCGGCAAACGAATCGACCTTAGTGCCACCACCGTCACCCCATCTTCCTTAAAAACACGATGGCGACCATCAAAACTCGGCCTTAAGACCATTACTTCATGGCCTTGTTTCGCCAAACCCGTCGCTAAGTTGTGCGCAAACACGGCGACCCCGTTAGTCATCGGATAATAGACAGCAGATGCAATTACGATTCTCATGATATAATTATACCATGAAGAAGAAAAAGTCGCTTCCAACCGTAACCGAAAATCGCCGCGCTCACTATGATTATATTCTTGGCGAAAATCTTTCTGTCGGCATGGAATTGAAAGGCTCTGAAGTTCGCCTTATTCGCGACCATCACGTCCAACTCAAAGGTTCCTTCGTCGTAATTAAAGACAGCCAACTTTGGCTTACGAATCTCACTCTCGGCGCCGACACTGCTCGCAACATTCGCCTTCTCGCTACTAAAAAGCAGATCGCTTCACTCGCGCGCGAAAAAGTTGCCGGCTCCACTATTGTCCCCGTTAAATTACTCGCCGGCGGTCGTCATATTAAACTCGTCATTGCTATCGGCAAAGGCAAGAAAAAATACGACAAACGCGAAACTATCAAACAGCGCGATATTGAGCGCAGAGGATTTTAATGAAAATCTTTTCTTGGAACATTAATGGACTTCGCGCCGTTATTAACAAAGGCGCTCTTCAAAATTTTCTAGCCTCAGAAAATCCTGACATTCTATGTCTCCAAGAAATCAAATGCAAACCAAACCAAATCGATTTCGATTTTTCACAGCTTGGCTACGATATTATTTGGAACCCAGCCGAGCGTTCTGGCTATTCCGGCACAGCCATTCTAACTAAAATCAAACCCCTTAGCGTCTCACACGAAAATCCTCTTAATGAGGGGCGCATTTTGGTGCTAGAATTTACCGATTTCTTTCTCATCGACGTCTATACCCCAAATTCAAAACCAGACCTCTCTCGTCTATCTCTCCGTGAAAAAACTTGGGATCCCGATTTTCTTACTCTTCTTAAACAACTAGAATCTAAAAAACCAGTTATTGTTTGTGGCGACTTTAATGCTGCCCACGAAGAAATTGACCTTGCTCGCCCAAAAACCAACCATCATTCAGCCGGTTTTACCGACGAAGAAAGGCAGGGAATCACTAACCTAATTTCTGCTGGTTTTATCGACACTTTTCGTTCAAAAAATCCGAACGTCGCACGTTATACATGGTGGTCGCATTGGGGCAAAGCCCGAGAAAATAACGTTGGCTGGCGTATCGATTATTTCTTCATTTCTCAATCCCTGAAAAATCGCCTAAAAACCGCAGAAATCTACGAGCGCCATCTTGGCTCAGATCATTGCCCTATCTCTATCGAGGTAAAATTATAATGGAACGTATCACTTATTGGCAAAAACAAGACAAGCCGCTTTTTTCTGATTTACTCTGGAACCTTCCAGAACAAAAATCTGGCAAAATCGCCATCATTGGCGGCAATAGCCAAAATTTTTCAACCGAAATTAAAATTTCCGAATCGCTTTCAAAGCTCGCCAATCTCGAAAATGTCTCAACCGTTCTTCCTGACGCGTTAAAAGCCAAACTTCCTCCTCTCCCAAATTTCATCTTTACCCCCTCTACCGATTCTGGCAGCTTCAAAAAATCCACAGAACTCGACTTAGCACTCACTAACTACGATTTTTCCATTTTCCTAGGAGATTTTTCTAAAAACGCCGAAACCTCAGCCGCTATTTCTTCATCTCTAAAATCTCTCCAGCACCCCGCGCTCATCACTCGCGACACTATCGACCTAGTAGTCCAAGATGCTCTAGATTTTATAGAAAACGACCATCTTTTCGTTGTCGCTTCGGCCGTCCAACTCCAAAAACTTTTCCGCGCAGTCTATTATCCTAAAGTTCTACTCCTCTCAATGCCAATCCTTCCTTTTGTCGAATCCCTCCATAAATTCACTCTCACCTACCAATTAACCATCCTCACTTTTCACGAAGGCCAAATCATCGTAGCAAACAATGGCAACATCATCACCACGCCAATAGAAAAAACTAACTACTCTCCGATTTCTCTCTGGTCGGGCGAACTCGCCACTAAAATCGCTGTCCTTAACCATTTCAATCCAAACGAACCGCTAAAAGCCACTTCTGCTGCAATTTTTTGGCAGTAAAAAGACCGCGGAAGCGGTCTTTTTGTGTTGTTATTTCTTCCAAATTTTTTTGACGACTTTCGTAATATCGTCTAATCTTCCTTCTTCGAACTTTTTGAATGCGATTATGAAAGATATCATAATTGACAATCCCAAAATCACAAACAATACAACCAATGATTCGCAGAATGCCGCTATTAGCAATCTCAGCAAAACTCCTGCCACGGCCGCCAAATAAACAAAGAAGCGAACTCCGACAACCAGCTTTGCTTCTTCTGGATTTACGTTCATCAGCGAGCCAGGTTTGCAATCTTTCTTAGAGCCAAATAGTTTGCCATACAAGACTAGCTCAATCACTGTACCTATAGACAGCGCCAAAGCTAAAACCGATACGCCAAACAACCTATCAACTCTAAAAATCGTAAAACAGAGAGCTCCAATGCCGAGTAGCATATCTAAGCCTGATTCGAGTAATTTAATATGTTTACGGAACCATAACTTATCTGTTGACTTTGGATGTGGCCAGTGTCTTGCGGCCATGCCATCAAAAGCATCTAACAGTTCACCAAAGGCAAACAAACCAAACGCTATCGTGGCAGACCAATCAAAAATGGCACACAGAAACAACAACACAGCGGGAATAACTTTTCCCATGGTAAGAACATCGGCTATGAAATATTTTTTCATATTTACCCCTCCTCTTTTTCACCGAATAACTCTATTATAGCACATTTTGCTTATTTTTTCAAGTAAAACTCTAGCGGGCAAGGCAACGAAGCGAGAACCCGCCGCCGCGAGCGTAGTCATTCTGAGGGAAGACGTAGCCGGAAACGAAGTGCAGGAGGTAAGAATTTGTAGATGAGTAGATACGGGGTGACCAGTAGAGGCCGTAGGATGACTGAAGGCCCAGATCACCATTAGAGTAATAGTAGTAGCCAGCACGGGCAAACCCA
>DCGC01000023.1:3217-19993 GCA_002315165.1 Candidatus Saccharibacteria bacterium UBA1788
CAGTATCTGCATTAGAGAAATAATTGTTGCCGGAGCGGGAAAGGTAGGTGCTAGTCCTTTATTAACCCTTCATAAACTTCCGCGAGTTTCTTCGTTTGCTCCGCCTGCAACACCTCTCCCCGATTCTCCAACATTACCGTACTAGCCTTTTCGATCCACTCCGGATTTTCTATAATCTTGTCAATTGCCGCTGCTAAATCTTTCGCTTTTGGTCCATTCGCGCAATAATATCCGCCCTTATGTACTACCTCTTTCATATCAGGATCACAAATCAACACTGGCATCCCCATTGCTTCAGCTTCAAGCAACGTCATCGCCTGATTATCGAAATTATACGACACCATCGCCACTAGATGCGACCTCACCATTGCCTTATAAATCGTCGTCCTATCTACCTGCCCATAAAATCTTGCATTAATCTCATTTTGTACGACATATTTTTTCGCTTTTTCCGCCTCGTTACCGTCGCCAAAAACATGCAGTTCATACTTGCCCTTAACTTGTTTCAGCGCTTTTAACAATTCCATCATCCTTTTTTCTTTAGAAATACGGCTATTCCAAACTATTTTTAGCGGCTCACCCGCTGTCATCTTTCTCGGCTTTAACTTTAACTTACCTAACGCGTCATCCACTCCATTCGATAAATGCACCGTCGGTTTTATCATGCCATAGCCTTTTAGCTTTTTTGCAAAATGCTTCCCAGGCACCAAAACAACATCCGCATAATTCGCATGACTCACCATCAACTCCCACATTTCCGTCTTTGCCTTAGTATCAGCTAAATAATCATCTCTCTTCACCTTTGCTCGATGCGGAATATATTTTGCGTGCAGTTTATTCAATGTAATTCCAGCAATATTTTTTAACGGAAATGGAATATTCGTCGCTACTGCCATATCTTCACGCCCATGCATCGTCACAACGAGCGGAATTCCAAACTTCCTTGCTAATCTCATACCAGCTAAGCCGCAACCTGCCTCATAATGAACATGAACCACATCAAATGTCTTAAAATCCGGATATTTTCTCAAAATAAAATCTTCAACTACTTCCGGACGGCGCGCCGTCGGTGCTCCTCCGGCTCGAATTTTTTGACAAGTCGGCACAATAACGACCATTTCGTCTTTTGGCTGTTCAAACCCAGGGCAAAAAATCACAACCTTATGACCCAGTTTCTCCAAACTTTTTTTCTGAGCCTGAATCGAAGACGGAATTCCACCAGCAATTTCCAGATACAAATCCGTAAAAACCGCAATTTTCATATTTTCTATTATATCATGTGCTATACTTTAATCATTAACAATTAAATATCGAGAAGCGGCGAGGGACTGGCCCGATGACCCGCTACCAACCTACTATCGCAAGGTGGTAATTCCAGCCAAGAAAGGAAAGATATCATGTCTGAAAATCTCTATCAATTTTATCGCACCGCCGAAAGCGTCTCGCCAGGGCACCCTGACAAACTTTGCGACCAAATCTCCGACGCTATTCTTGACGCTTATTTTGCTCAAGACCCAAACGCTCGCGTAGCCGCTGAAGCTTGTGGCGGACATGGCGTAGTTTTTATTACCGGAGAAATCACCTCCTCCGCCGATGTTGACATCGAAAAAATCGTCAAACGCATCGCCGGCCCTGATACTGAAGTCCACATCAAAATCGTTAAGCAATCCCCAGAAATCGCCCAAGGAGTCGACACTGGTGGCGCAGGCGACCAGGGAATTATGATTGGCTACGCCTGTGACGAAACTCCCGAACTCCTTCCGCGCGAAGTCGTTCTTGCTCGCCGACTAAACCAATTTATTTACGAAAAATATCCATACGACGGCAAAACCCAAGTCACTATCGCACCAGATGGGACAATCGACTCTTTTGTCGCTAGCTTCCAAAACGTTAGTAAGGCCGACCTCGAAACTCGCGTTCGCGAATTCATCGCTAAGGAAAAACTAATTGGCAACCTTACTCTCCATATTTATCCTGCCGGCGACTGGCAACAAGGCGGTTTTGAAGCCGATACCGGCCTAACCGGTCGCAAACTTATCGTTGATAATTACGGCCCACGCGTTGCAATCGGCGGCGGAGCCTTCTCTGGTAAAGATCCTTCAAAAGTCGACCGTTCAGCCGCCTATATGGCTCGTCGTATTGCAGTCGACTACCTCAAAAACCGCCACGCTAAAGAAGTTTTGGTTCGCCTCGCATACGCTATCGGCAAAGCTGAGCCGCTCGAAGCCACAGTTATCGTCGATGGCCAGCCAGAAGTCATCGAAGGATACGATCTCACGCCTCGCGGTATTATCAGCTTCCTCGATCTAAAACGCCCTATTTACGAACAAACCGCTCGTTACGGTCATTTTGGCGAAGGGTTCGATTGGGACAAATAACCCTTGATATTTTTCCAAAAATATCTTATAATTTTAGATACTATCAACAATAATTATCTATCTCTAAAAACTTACAGGCAAAACGTCTAGATTTTACCTAAGATTATAGAGAAAGAAAGGCAATCATGACCGAAGCTAAAGCTTCTAAAAACGAAGGTCTCACGATTCGCATCCGCCTCAAAGCCTATGACCACCGCGTCATTGACCAAAGCGCAAAGCAAATCGTCGACACCGCTATTCGTACCGGCGCCACTGTTAGCGGCCCAGTTCCTCTACCAACCAAACGCAGTACTTTCACAGTCGTCAAATCTCCACATGTTTACAAAACTGGTGGTGAAGCCTTCGAAATGAAAGTTCACAAACGTCTTATCGACATCAAAAACGCCACCCCAAAAACCATTGAGAGTCTCCAAAATCTCTCCTTGCCAGCTGGCGTCGACGCCGAAATTAAAATGTAATAAAAAGAAGAGCCTTAGCGGCTCTTCTTTTTTATTCTCGCTTTTTCTATGCTATAATAAATCTATGACTAAACTTTCGCGCTTAAAAAGGCGTTTTTACTTTGTAGCTGCCCGCTATTTTCAGTTTTTCGCCGATCGCTCTCTTAAAAAATGGCGCCCACGTATTATTGCCATCACCGGTTCCGCCGGCAAAACAACCATGCTTCATCTAGTTGAATATGAGCTTAAAGAAAAAGCCCACTATTCCCACAACGCCAACTCTATTTTTGGTGTTGCTTTCGATATTCTTGGCATGTCTGGCGTTCGCGGCTCTAAACTTCGCTGGATTTATCTCTTTATTGCCGCTCCGATTCGATCTCTTTTTTACCGCCACAAAGAGCCTTTTTACGTAGTCGAAATCGACGGCGAGCGCCCACACGAAACCGAGCGTGTCGCCTCTTGGCTAAAACCAGAAGTTACTCTCTGGATTTCTCTTGGTCGTTCTCACGCCGCCCAATTCGAAAGCGAAGTAAAATCCGGCAAGTTCGCCACTGTTGATGATGCAATTACCGCCGAATTCGCTTCACTTCCACAGCATACCCAAAAACTCGTCTTTATTGACGCCGACTCTCAAGCTATGGTTGAAGCCACTAAAAATATTAAGGCCAAAGTCGTCGGCTTTAAGAAAACCCAGATTCCTAAATACATTGTCTATCCTACCCATACCGATTTTACTACCGGCGGCACCACCTTCCATTTCGCAGACCCAGAGCCACGCGATATTTCTATCCAACTCCTCATGTTAAAAGACCTTACCAAATACTTAAAAATCCCTCTTAACTCTGATTTTTCTGGACTAAAAATGCCTCCTGGCCGCAGCTCATATTTTGCTGGCAAAAACGGGCTCAAGCTTATCGACAGTAGCTATAACGCTCATATGATTTCCATCCAAACCATCTTGGAAATGGCTAAAAGTCTCCACGCTCCTCATAAATGGCTTGTTATTGGCGATATTATCGATCAAGGCTCCGGTGAAAGCGAAGAACATAAAAAACTCGCCGAACTTATCGCTGACGTTAATCCAGAAGAAATCATTCTTGTTGGCCACCGCACGAAACAATATACCGCACCTCGCCTCAAAGAACTCGGCTTTTCGCCTAAAACTACTCTCGATCCTAAAAAAGCTCTCGCCTATATTGAGAAAAAATCTACTGGCCGCGAAACTCTAATTTTTAAAGGCAGTCAATATCTTGAATGGATTATCGAAAAACTCCTCGAAAATCCCGAAGACGCAAAAAAACTTCCTCGTCGTGAGCCGGCAGCAGTCCGTCGCCGTAAAAATCGAGGGCTAGATTCTTAATGAAAACTCTTTATATTATCCACGGATGGGCCTACTCGGTTGAACCTTGGGATACTACCCTCAAAATTCTCAAAGACAACGACATTAAAGTAAAAATGCTTCGTGTTCCAGGCTTAACTTCCCAATCAAAAAAAGTTTGGACAATAGACGAATATGTAAATTGGGCTAATGACAACCTCCCAAATGGAGCTATTGCTCTTGGTCATTCTAATGGCGGCCGCATCCTGCTTAACCTAGCCGCGAAAAGCCCAAAGAAACTTTCTCATCTCATTCTTCTTGACGCCGCAGGTATCTATGAACCATCAAAAAAACGCGATGTCCTTAAAGTAATTTCCAAAATTGGCGCACCACTAAAAAGTCTCCCGCTCGTCTCGAAAGTTTACCATAAACTTATCGGCGCCAACGATTACGAACATGCCCCAAAAAACATGAAAAAAACCCTCTCGAACATGCTCGATTCCGATAAATCTCTCCACCCAGAAGTTATTACTACTAAAACTACGATTCTTTGGGGCGAAAACGACACTGTTACCCCTCCGCGTCAAGCAAAAAAACTCCACTCTCTTATCAAAAACTCTACTCTCCGTTTTTTCAAAGATTGGACCCACGCCCCATATCGCTCCCACCCCGAAGAATTAGCTCAAGCCATTATTGAAATTCTGAAAGAAGGGAAATAATGTTTTTCTTGGGTGTGGCTTCAAATTATTCAAACCGAGCTACCTTTCGCCATCTTTTTGCTTTTGGAACTAGACACGATTCAAAAAGACTCAAGACCTCCCTTGCTACCCACTATAGAGTTTTGTCCGACCATGTCGCGCTCACAACTTCCGGTCGCGCTGCGCTCGCTATCGCCCTTAAATCTGTCGTTCCTAAAAATTCCAAAGTCCTTATTAATGGTTTTACCTGTTATGCCGTCCTAGAGGCGCTCAAATCCGCCGGATGTATACCGATTTACGCCGACATAGAAAAATCTGACCTTAATTTTTCCGTTGACACCTTCAAAAAATCCCTCAAACAGTATCCTGACATCAAAGCCATCATCATCCAAAACACTCTTGGTAACACTATAGACATCGCTCCTTACGAAAAAATCGCCCAGTCTCACTCTATCCACATCATCGAAGACCTTGCTCATTGCGCCGGAGCTCACTATCCAGACGGTCGCGAAGTTGGCACCGTCGGAGATGCTGCTGCCCTATCATTCGGCAAGGGCAAGTCAATCGATGTTGTTACTGGGGGTGCAGTCATTATCAATAACCCACTTCTTCCTAAGATTAAAGCTCCTCAATCCCGCCAAAAACTTTCTTCTTCGCTTCGCGCTCGTTGGTATCCTTTTCTCGCCATGCTAGCTCGCGCCTCTTTCAAGATACATTGCGAGAAACTCGTTCTTGGAGTTTTCTTCAAGCTGCATTGGATTGAACGCTCCGCCGACCTAAAACTCGACCTTTCTACTCGTCTCACTCACTGGCAGGCTAAACTCGCTCTCTCGCAAGTTGCTAATCTAGGTAAAAATCGCGAACGCCCTCTACGAGATTTTGCCCTAGTAGTCGATCGTGATAAAACCCTACATGAACTCCAACAAAACGGTTTTCATTTTAGCGACGTTTGGTATGAAGTTCCAGTTGCTCCCGCACGCTACTACCAAAAAGTCCACTTTCCCGAATCAGATTGCCCAAATTCCGTAATGGTCGCAAAAACTATTATCAACATTCCAACGTGGTACAATAAAAAAGACTTAAAACTTGCCGAAAAAATCATCAAGGAGAACCAATTATGAACGAAGAATGGCAATCTTTCCTCGCTAAACACCCAGAATCTAATTTTCTTCAATCTCCATCTTGGGCTGAGACCAATAAATTAATCGGTCATAAAATCGTCGTCAAAGTTTTCGAGAAAAACACCGTCTGTCTAATGATTATTAAAGACGCGCGCCGCGGTCGTTTCTTAGAAATCCCAGGCGGGCCACTCATTGATTGGTCTAACAAAAAACTCGTTCAAGAAATTTTTACCGAAATTAAAAAAATCGCCAAAGAAAATCATTGCGTTTTTGTTCGTTTCCGCCCGCAGCTTCCTGACACTCAAAAAAATCGCGACATCCTCAAAAATATCAACGCCAAACCAGCGCTCATGCACCTTCATGCTCAAAACACCGTAATTCTTGATTTAACTGTCAGCGAAGACGAACTGCTCGCAAAAATGCGCCGCCAAACTCGCTATGAAGTTCGTCGTTCAGAAAAAATGGGGATTGTCGTCGAAGAAAACAACTCCGACACCATGCTTACCAAATTCCATGCTGTCCAAACCTCTACTGCCGAACGCCAACATTTTATCCCACCTACAAAAAAGACTCTTATAGCAGAAAAAACCGCTTTCGGTGACGATTTTAAACTTTATATTGCTAAAACTCCAGAAAACAAGCCTATCGCCTATGGCCTCATCCTTAAAGACGTCCACGAAGCCGCCTATTTTGAAGCCGCCTCTACCGAACTCAACCACAAATTCCCAGGCGCCTACGCGCTACTCTGGAAAGCGATTCGCGAAGCCAAACAATCCGGATGCAAACGCTTTAATCTATGGGGCATTGCTCCACCAAATTCACCTAACCATCGCTATGCCGGTGTCACTACTTTTAAAACCGGCTTCGGCGGCGAAGTTGTCAATTTTATTCCAGCTCACGATATCGTCATTAATCGCCCAAAATACCTTTTTAACACCATAATCGAGACCGTTCGTAAAAAAAGGAGACATCTTTAATGAATCTTGTAGATATAGATAACAGGGAATTATGGGACAATTTTATTATTAGTCGCCCAGAATCAAATTTTCTCCAGTCTTGGGACTTTTATGATTTTCATCTTTCCCGCGGCAAACAAGTTATCCGCCGTGCCGTTCTTTCAAAAGACGGCACGATCATCGCCGCCTATGCTGGCGTTATCGAATCCGCCAAACGTGGTCGCTACATGGCTATCGCTGGCGGTCCAATCCTGGACTGGAAAGACAAAAAACTTGTCAAATTAGTATTTGACGACATCAAATCCGAAGGCCTGAAACACAACTGCGTTTTCGTCCGTATTCGCCCCCAACTTGAACTATCAACCGACTCTCTCGCCCAAATGCGCCAGCTTGGACTTTCTCGCGCTCCAATGTACCTATCTGTCGAATATGCCGGCATCCTCAACCTAGAAAATTCCGAAGAAGAAATCCTTAAAAATGCCTCACAAGGCTTTCGTCGCAAATTGCGCAAGGCAGAAAAAGCCGATATCATAGTAGAAACTTCCACTAGTCCAAAAATCATTAAAACCTTTTACGAACTAGAAGTCGCCCACGCTAAGCGTCAAGGCTTCGTAGCCTTCTCTGAAAGCTTCTTATCTAAACAATTTACCGCTTTCGCCAATCACAACGAAGCTATTATGTATATCGCTAAAAAAGGCGGGGAAATTTTAGCTATGAACTTCATGATTTTTTACGGCAACGAAGCCTCATATCACTATGGAGTTTCTTCTCCACTTGGCACTAAATATTCTGCCGCCCCTCTTCTTCACCTAGAAGCTATGCGCGAAGCTCGCGAACGCAACATCAAACGCTATAACCTCTGGGGGATTGTCGGTCCAGAAGAAACTAGCCACCGTTTTTATGGTGTTTCCGAGTTTAAACGCAGCTTTGGTTGCTCCGAACTAAAATACACTCCAGCTCACGACCTAGTTCTAAACAAACGCAAATACCTCATCACAAAAGTCATAGAGACCACTCGCAAAAAACTGCGCCACGTCTAAAAATCCGCCCTTTTCGGGCGGTTTTTTTGTGCTATAATAAACATAAGCACTTTATTTTTAATACCATAAAGGAGTTATATTATGGCGCATATCAAACGTAAATATATCGACAGCCACTGGCTAGTCTTCTTTGTTGAGGGTGTCTTAGCCATTTTGTTTGGATGGATTTCGCTTTTCCATTCTGGCGATAACACTTCTACCGTCCTCTCTCTCATCTCAATCTTCCTTCTTTGTCTTAGTATTGTCGAATTCACAAACGCTCTTCATCGTGCCGCAAAAAACAATGGCTGGTTCGTCTCTGTTTTTATCGCCATGATTGATGCTATTGTTGCGCTCACTCTTTTGTTCACTCTCGAACAAAATTTCGCTTGGCATCTCCTAATCGTCGCCTCCTACACCCTCGTTCGTGGCGTTTGTGAGATTATCATGGCCTTCAAAACCACCGTTGACCCGACCGATCGTTTTATCTGGATTATCTGCGGAATGTGTGGCGCAATCATGGGTATCGTTACCTTTAACTCTGGCAATTTCGAAAGTTCCTTCTTTATCCGCTTCTTCGGTGCCTATCTCCTAGTCCTTGGCGTTTCTTGCCTCTTCTACTCCATGCACAACCGCAACCAAAAAATCGAAGACCACGTCGCTCGCGTCGAAGCTGCTAAAGAGAAGAAATCTAAAAAAGCAGCCAAGCCAGCCAAGAAGACCTCTACTAAAAAGAAATAATTTGCTATAATAAGGGCTCAAGGAGTACTTATGAACTACAAATTACCAACCAAAGCTATTATTACCGACGCCGGTTTTGCTAGTCGTTTTTTGCCAATCACCAAAACTATTCCAAAATCCATGATTCCAATTGGCAACCGCCCAGTCATGCAACTAGTCGTTGAAGAGTGCGCCCAAGCCGGCATCGAAGAAATTATCATCGTCGCTACAAAAGAAGGCAAGCCTATTTACGAAGACTATTTCAACAACGCCGTTACCAACATCAAAAAACAACTTGCCTCACAAAACAAACAAGATCGTTACGCGCCTATCGAGAAGATTCTTAATCTCCCTAAAATCACAGTCATAACTCAAGACCCGTCCTACCCTTATGGCAATGGCTCCCCTATCGCCTCCGCTCGTGATTTCATCCGCAATGACGAAGCCTTCATTGTTGCCTACTCCGACGACGTCGTCTTTGGCGAATCTGCCGTTAAAGACCTAATCGAAGCCCATAAAGCCCACCCTGATGCCACCGCCATCATCGCAGGCCAAGTTGTTCCTCATGAAGAAATCAAAAAATACGCTTCTATCGATTACGACGAACAAACCATGATTCTTCACGGTCTAGTAGAAAAACCAAAACCAGAAGAAGCCGCCTCCGACCTCGCCTCATACGGACGTTACTTATTAACGCCAGAAATTTTCGCGCAACTCGACCCTAAAAACACCGGTCTCGACAACGAACTTTGGACAGCAGATGCCATCGCTCGCCTTATTCCTACCGGCAAAGTTTATGTAGAGCGCACTCGTGGCACCTGGATGACTACTGGTGACCCTAAAAATTACGCTCTCGCAAACCTTAAATACACCTTAGATAACGAAACTTACTCCGAAGACGTTCGTGAATTCGTAAAAAATAATTAGAAAGGACTTCTATGACTATAGCTGAATGGATCATAATGGTAATCCTATCGGTCACATTGATAATCTTCCTCATTCTCGGGATTATCCTTATTGCCAAACTTATCGGCATCACCAAAGAAGCCAAAAAAATCATTGCCACCGGTCAGTCCATTGCTGATAAGACCGACGACATCGTAGAAAACGTCAAAGATATGACGTCTATCGGCGGAGTCGTCAAGACCTTTACCGATAAATACGTATCTAACACCCCAAAGAAAAAATAGCTATGACGAAGAAAAAATCCAATAAAAAGGGCTTGTTCTTACTAGGGGCTCTACTCGGTACGGTCGTAGGTGCTACCGCTGGATTCCTAACCGCTCCTAAATGCCCCGAAGAAACCAAAAAGCCAGAACCAACAAAAACCCCAAAGTCCACTAAAGGCAAGAAACCAACCAACAAAAAGAAATAGTAGCTGGAGCCGCAAGGCTCTAGCTTCTTTCTAGCGGGCAAGGCAACGAACCGAGAACCTGCAGCTGAGATTAAGGCTATATCTTTGCGGGTGGTTCGTAACTGCTTTGAGGGGGAGTTCGGAGGTTACGACCGAGATCTAGGAGCCGAAGCCCCGTGACGACGGGCGCGAAGGACTCCGACCCCGAAAAGTCAGTTACGAATCAGGACCCGCAATTACCAGTATCTGCATTAGAGAAATTCTTGTTGCCGGAGCGGGAAAGACCACCAAAATTATTGCCTAACCCCAATTCTGTGATATGATAGATAAAGCAATATTTAGTTGAGGTTTCCATGCATTTCAAGACAATTTTCAAATCCCTGAAAAACAAAGATATGTTAAAACGTATCCTTATCGTTCTCAGTATTATCGCCGCCTACCGCATTCTTGCACACGTTCCAGTCCCGCTAGGTGAACCTGCAACTTTCAAGGAGGCTGTCGATAACCTCATCTCTCAATCCGACTTTGGCAATTTTATTAATCTTATTTCTGGTGGCGGTCTAACTTCTTTCTCAATTATCCTAGTTGGTCTCTCTCCATATATTACCGCCTCTATCGTTGTTCAGCTTCTTACTAAAGCCATTCCGTCACTCGAAGAACTTTCCCAAGACGGCGAAACTGGCCGCCGTAAAATTAATCAATGGACCCGCGTTGCTGCTGTTCCGCTTGCCATCATCCAATCAATCACCTATATTTTTATTCTTTACAAATCCGTAGTCGCAGCCAACACCACCATTACTACCGATCCTACCATGATGGAATGGGTTATCGCCGTAACAGCCATGACTGCCGGTTCAATCATCCTCATGTGGTTTGGCGAACTCATGACCGAACAGGGAATTGGCAACGGCACTTCTATGCTCATCTTTGCTTCTATCATTTCCCAATTACCGACCACTCTTTCCAACCTCGGGACCAGTCTCTTTGACACTTCCGAAGGCTCGCTTTCTCTCTTTGGCTGGCTAAACCTGCCAGTAAACCCAACTGTTTTCTGGATTATGCTTGGCTTTTCTATTGCATTGCTCGTCGTCATCTATTTCCTCGTCAAACTCAACGAAGCGCAGCGCATCATCACCATCAACTACGCTAAACGCGTTCATGGCAACTCTTCCTATGGCGGCATTAAATCCATCTTGCCTATCAAGCTTATCGCAGCTGGCGTTATCCCTGTCATTTTTGCAACCGCGTTTTTGTCTTTGCCGGCCCTAGTCGGACAATTCATCCAAACCGTCAATCCTGACGCAACTATCGGCGCCACCCTCGTCAATCTTTTCACCGCTCCTAGCGCTTCTAATTTCTCATCACTCTATCCAGACGGCATCACTGCTCAATGGTTCGTCTACCCAGCTATCTACTTTATCTTGGTCATTTTGTTCACCTACTTCTATACTTCAATTATTTTCAACACCAACGAAATCGCCGACAATCTCCAAAAACAAGGTGCCTTTATTGAAGGCGTCCGTCCAGGCCTAAAAACTTCTAAGTTTCTCGCTAAAATTATCAATCGCCTAAATTTCTTCGGCGCTCTCGCTCTTGGCCTTATCGCCATGCTTCCGTTCATCACTGACTATGTTTTTATTCTAGTTTTAGGTTATCCTATTGGTCTCTCAATTTCGGGAACAGGTCTACTTATCGTGGTAACGGTGGCCCTCGAAAACCTCCGTTCGCTCGATTCTCGCGCGTTAATGGTAACTTATGATGACTATGGAAAATAGAAAACTAATAGAAGTTGACAAAAAACTCAAAAATAAACCGCTCGCCCATCTCAAAGAGCATTTAGCAATCTACGGCTGGAAAAAACTCATCCCTAAAATCATCTGGGGAATAATCATTGCCCTTGCTGCCTTTTTCCTCATCAAAACCGCTATTTGGGAATATAACTACTATCAAAACCAAAAAGGAAAATCCCGCCCAGCCTCTGGCTATACCGAGCTAACCGAAACTCTCGACGAAACCACCCCTACTTCCCAACAAATCTCCGAGTATACAGTCCCAGCCGCCAATCCTCGCTACCTCACCATCGAAAAACTCGGAATCGCTAACGCCAGAATCCGCAAAGTCGGGCTTAAAGCTTCCACCAACCAAATCGACACTCCTAATAATATCTTTGACGCCGGTTGGTATTCTGGTTCTAGCTTGCCCGGCTCTGGTAAAACCGTCATTATTGACGGCCATAACGGTGGGCCTACCCAATCTGGCATCTTTAAAAACCTTCCAAGCTTAGCAACTGGCGACATTATCACTATCGAAATCGGCAACGGAACTATTTTTAAGTACGCCGTCGTTGAAAACATTTCAATCCCTACCGATGAGGCTAACGAATATATGTCAAAAGCCCAAATTTCCCCAATCGTCGGCAAAGAATCTTTAACGCTCATCTCTTGCTCTGGCCAATGGAAAAACAAAACCTACGACCATCGCCAATTCGTCCGCGCTATTTTAATCGAAAGTTAATAAAAACGTCGCAAACCTCTTGAATTTTCTCTCTTTTTGTGCTACAATAGATAAGTAATTTATGGCTAGTCAAAAGGAAGTGATTAAACTCACCGGTAAAGTTGTTGAAGCTTTACCAAATACCCAATTTCGGGTTGAACTCGAGAATGGTCATATTATCATTGCGCACATGAGCGGAAAAATGCGCAAAAACTTTATCCGTCTTGTGCCTGGTGATAAGGTAGAAGTTGAGTTAACCCCTTACGATCTTACAAAGGGCAGAATCAGCTTCCGCCTCAAAGATTAGATGTTGTAGAAAATACAACATTTTCTGTGTCGTTGTAATTACCAACGATCTAATCTCTATATCAACAATAATTAGGAAAGGATTTTTAGCACCATGAAGGTACGTGCCAGCGTGAAAAAAATCTCCCCTGATGACATCTTCGTTCGCAGAAAAGGCGTTCTTCGTGTCATCAACAAGAAAAAACCTAAAAATAAGCAAAGGCAGGGTTAAACATGGCTAGAATTGCCAGCGTTGTTATTCCTTCCGAAAAAGAAGTGTGGATTGCTCTCACTTACTTTTACGGAATCGGACGTACAACCTCTAAAGCCATCCTTGCGGAGGCGAAAATCGCGCCTACCACTCGGGTGAAAGATCTCACCGAGGCTCAAGAACAGAAAATCAACGACATTATTTCATCGAAATACTCCGTCGAAGGTGATCTTAAACGCCTCGTAACCAACAATATCAAACGTCTTAAAGACATTAATTCATACAAAGGTATCCGTCATAAAGCTGGTCTCCCAGTTAACGGCCAACGTACTCGTACGAATGCACGTACTCGTAAGGGTAAGGCGATCGCGGTCGGTGGCGCTCAACCTAAAGCAGCCTCAAAGACCTAGGAAATGAAGGAGTATTAAGAAAATGACTGAAGAAACTACAAAAGTTAGAGGCAAAAAGGGTAAACGCGTCGTTTCCGCCGGCCAAGTTCATATCCAAGCCACCTTTAACAACACAATCATCAGCGTCTCCGACAAAACCGGTGGAATTCTTTCCGCTTCGTCTGCAGGCGCAAATGGCTTCCGCGGCTCCAAGAAAGGTACTGCTTACGCTGCAGGCATCGCAGCCGAGAAAGCTCTCGAAATTGCTAAAAAAGATCACGGTCTCCACAGCGTTGACGTTTTCGTCAAAGGCATCGGTCTTGGCCGCGACAGCGCTATTCGCGCGATTAGCAGTGTCGGTATTAAAATCGACAGCATCACTGACGTAACTCCAGTTGCTCACGGTGGTGTCCGTCCTAAAGGAGAAAGGAAACCGTAATGGCACGCGATAAATCCCCTATTGTCAAACAAAGCCGTCGCGAAGGTTACGCCCTCGCTCCTAAGGCACACAAAGTTATGGCGAAAAAGACTGGTATCCCAGGTCAACACGCAGATATGCGCGTCCGCGGTGGCAGCCTTTATCTCACCCAACTCCGCGAAAAGCAAAAAGTTCGCCGCCTCTATGGCCTTCTTGAAAAGCAATTCGCAAAACTAATGAAAGAAGCTCAAAAAGCTGACGGTCTTACTGGCGAAAACCTCCTCGAATATCTCGAACGCCGCGTCGACAACACCGTCTACCGTGCAGGCTTCGCAACGACCCGTCGCCAAGCTCGCCAATTAGTCTCCCACGGTCACTTCCTCTTGAATGGCCGCCGCATCGATATTCCTTCAATTCGTCTCAAACCAGGTGACGTTCTTGAAGTTCGTGCCAAGTCCCAGAAATCTGAATATTTCAAAGGTCTTGAATCTATCGTTGCTGCTTCATCCCAAGCTCCGCTCAGCTGGCTAAAAGCAGATGCGAAAAAAATGAAAATCGAAATTACCGGTTTACCAAAGCGTGAAGAAGCTGAGGTGGGAATTAACGAACAATTAATCGTTGAGTATTACTCACGTTAAGGAGAGAAGAATATATGACAACAAAAGTTATTCACGAAGCAAATCTCGCCGAAGTCAATGACCTTAGCGAAAATAGCGCCGAATTCGTCATTAAGCCACTTTATTATGGCTACGGCAACACTCTTGGTAACTCTCTTCGTCGCGTTCTTCTTTCAAGTATCGAAGGTGCTGCTATCACATCTTTCAGCATCGAAGGTACAACTCATGAATTTGCTGCTGTTCCAGGAATTCGCGAAGACGTCGTCGACATTATGTTGAACCTAAAAAATGTTCGTCTAAAGTGCCACTCCGACGTTCCAGTAGAAGCCACCCTAGAAATCAAAGGTAGCGACCAAAGCGAAAAAGATGGCGACAAACGTGTTGTTGCTGGCGATATCAAACTTCCAGCCGAAGTAGAAATCAGCAACCCAAATCAAACCATCTGCCATATCGATGATCCAAAGTTCGTCCTTAAGATGCACTTTGTTATCGAAAATGGTCGCGGCTACTTAACAATCGACAAATCTAGCGCCGACCGCATCCACAGCGACATGATCGCCCTCGATGCAGTCTTCACCCCAGTTCTTCGTGTCCGCTATAAAGTTGAGAACACTCGTGTCGGTCAAGACACTAACCTTCAACAACTTAGCCTCACTATTGATACTGACGGCACCATCACTCCACGTGATGCGTTCGAACAAGCTGCTGCTATTCTTGTCAATCAATACACAGCCCTCGCTGGTTCAACCACTGTCGAGCGCGCTCCAGCTCCAGGCGTTAGCCAAGAAGAAGACAACTCTGGCCTTCTCCTTCCTATCGAAGAGCTCGGACTTTCCGCTCGCACCGCTAATGCTCTCACCAATAATGACATCAAGACCGTTCGCGATCTAGTCATGCTCTCTGAGTCCGATCTTAAAGAACTCAAAGGCTTTGGTTCTAAAGCATTAGACGAAGTTAAAGAAAAGTTAACGGAGTTAAACATCTAATGCACCGCCACGGATACAAAGGCCGCAAGTTCGGCCGCGAAACCGATCAAAGGCAAGCACTCTTACGTGGGCTGATGTGCTCCTTGATCAAATATCAATCTATTACCACAACGCTCGCTCGCGCCAAAGAAATGCGTCGCTATACCGAGAAACTTATCACCTTAGCAAAGAAAGGTGGCCTTGCAAATCGCCGTCTTATCATTGCTCGTCTTGACGATCTCGAAACTGCCGACCTTCTCGTTGACGTTATCGCTCCACAAATCAAACGCAATTCTGGCTACCTCAAAATCGAGCATGCCGGTTTCCGCAAAGGCGATCACGCTGAAATGGGTACCATTTCTTTTGTCGATGATATCGAGCTAAAGAAAGAGGAGAAGAAATAATGAAAACTTATTCCCAAAAATCCTCAGAAATCGCCCGCGAATGGTATGTTATCGATGCCTCAACTATGCCTCTTGGCAAATTAGCTGTCGTCATCGCTGATAAGCTCATGGGTAAATCCAAAGTCACCTATACACCACATATCGACAACGGTGACTATGTTATCGTAACTAACGCCAAAAAAATCGTTGTTACCGGTAACAAAATGGTCGACAAAAAGTATTACCGCCACAGTGGATTCCCAGGTGGCCTTACCGAACTCAAACTCGAAGAGGTTATCGAAAAGAACCCAGAAATCGCTATTCGCGAAGCTGTTAAAGGTATGCTTCCGAAAAACAAGCTCGCAGCTGATCGTCTTGCTCGTCTCCGCGTTTTCAACGGAGCCGAACATGCACATACTGCTCAACAACCAAAGGAGATTAAATAATGGCTGCGACTAAAACTACCTATACCTACGGTCTTGGCCGCCGCAAAGCTGCCACAGCTCGTGCTCGCCTCTATAAAGGCAAAGGTGAAATCGAAATCAACGGCAAACCAGCCCTTGAATACCTTTCCAATAATAAAGGTTATCTAGCAGAAATCACCGATCCACTAGCTCTCACCCAGAAGCAAAAGGAATACAATATTACCATTAAAGTTTCTGGTGGTGGTCTAGCTGGCCAAGTTGACGCTATTAAACTCGCAATTTCTAAAACTCTCACAACAGAGTTTCCAGATCTTCGCCCAGTTTTGAAGAAAGCCGGATTCGTCAAACGCGACCCACGCGAAAAAGAACGCAAAAAATACGGTCTTCGCTCAGCTCGCAAACGCGAACAGTTCTCCAAGCGTTAAACTACAGTTTATTCTGTGCAAATTTCACCCCAACAGGGGTGATTTTTGTTTGGAGCGCGGAGCCGAGCTCCGCAATTTTTATTGTTATTTTGGTCTAGCGACCAAGGCAACGAAGCGAGAACCCGTAGCTACGATTAAAGCTATATCTTTGCGGGTGGTTCGTA
>DCGC01000021.1 GCA_002315165.1 Candidatus Saccharibacteria bacterium UBA1788
CGGAGCCATCAAAAGAGCAGTATCTGCATTAGAGAAATAATTGTTGCCGGAGCGGGAAAGGTAATCATCGAGCAATAAACATAAAAACTTCAACCCATAAAATGTTTATAGAGTATAATTAAAACAATGGTTACTTCAAATCAAAAAGGCCGCATTATTATTCCAGCAAACCGTAGGCCGTGGCCACATGAGCTGCGAGTCGCCAATATTCTTGCCATGGCTGGACATGTCGTCGAGTTTATACCAGAGGCGAACAATAAGACTGCCGATATTTATTTAGACGGTGTAGAGTATGAAATCAAATCCCCTTTTACTAACAAAACCGACAAAATAGAGCGTAATATCAAGCGAGGCTTAAAACAATCAAAAAATATAATTTTTGATTCATCCAGAATTTCACAATTACGAGACGATAGTCTACGTCGTTTCTTAGTCAACAAAGCACGTACGCAAAAACAAATCGGTAAATTATTATTAATCACTAAACATGGCCAAATTATTGACATTAAATCGTTGATTTGATATAATAAAAGTATCGAAGTTCCTGCACGGGGCAGTATGCTCCTACCGCAAGAACTTCTTTTTTTATTAAAACATCAGCTTAGCGGGCAAGACAGCGAATCATTTTTGCGGATGGTTCGTAACTGCTTTGAGGGGGATTTTGGCTGGCGGGTGGCTGAACAGAAAATTCTGACAGAACCCACCAAAAAATCCGCCCTCTCAGGCGGATTTTCTACACTAAAAGGGAACTAAATCACTTCTAACTCGCCCTTTAATCTTTCGATCAACTTCGTCTTTTCCTCAATCCCATCTCTCGTTTCTTTAACTAGCTCTGCCGGCGCTTTTTCTACATATCGCGGATTCATCATCCTCGCGTTTAGCGCATCCAATTCGCGCCCAACCGCTAAAATCCTCTCCGTTAAAGCCTCTTTATAATCTTTCACCACTTCTTCTGGCGCGTCCAAATAAATCTCGTGGTTCGCCAATGCTAGCCTAATCCCTCTCGGCTGTCCGTTCGTCGTATTTATCGTTGGCGCACCGGACATTTTCTGAATCAACAGGGAATTATCGTCAACCAAACTATCATCACCATAAAGCAGCCCAAATTTCTTATTTTTATAGCTACCAGGCAACGCCGCATAAGTCGTCCTCACCTCTGTTACGACCTCTTTAAGTCGCTCAAAATTCTCCGCAGAAATCGAATCAAATTCTAACGCCTCCGGCCATTGTTCAGCGATAATCATACCCTTCGTCCAGGACAAATTCTGCCAAATCGCCTCTGTCACAAACGGTGCAAACGGATGCAACATCTTCAAAATCATTTCCAGCGTAACTTTTAGCAGGGAAGCATTACGATAAATCTTCTGCGACTCAATAAACCAGTCCGCATATTTATCCCAAATCGTCGTCTGGAGCGTCTCCACCGCCTCGCTAAAGCGATATTCTTTCATATCTCTTTCTATCTGTTCGCGGCAATCGTTCAATTCTCGACAAATCCAGTCCTCCCCCATATTCTCAGTCGTATAAGCCCCCTCCCCAGCCTCTTCGTCTACAATACTTTGTACTAACCTAGAAATATTCCATAATTTATTGCACAAATTCCTCCCCGCCGCCACCGAATTTTCCGCAAACGCCTGATTAATACCTGCCGAACGACCCCTTAAAATCCCCAACCTAAACGCATCTGATCCGTATTTTGCAATCATCTCCATCGGATTTATCACATTGCCCTTTGACTTCGACATTTTCTTACCATGCGCATCTAATACTAATCCATGAAGATAAACCTCGCGAAACGGCACTTCGCCGGTCACATAAACCCCCATCATAATCATTCTTGCCACCCATGCGAACAAAATATCTCCCGCCGTTTCCATCACGTTTAGCGGATAATACGGGTTCTCCTTGCCTTCCAGCCAATCCGTACAAACAATCGGCCAATGCGAACTAGAGAACCACGTATCAAACGTGTCCTCATCGCGCGCATATTTCACACCGCCTATCTCAATTTCTTGTAGATTCACGCGCGTATCAAACACCCACTCTGGCGCCTCTGCGTCCTCTGTTACTTTATGGAACATCGGAATCGCAATCCCCCAAGGAATCTGCCTAGAAATATTCCAGTCTTTTAAATTCTCCAAATAATTTATCAAAACATTTTTCTTAGCCTCTGGATAAAATTTTATCTCGTCCTTTTCCAAATGTTTGATTGCTTCTTTAGCTAGCTTTTTAACATCAATAAACCACTGCTCTTTTAGCGTCGGTTCAATAACCGTGCCGCATTTATAGCAATGCGCCACCGCATGCGTAATTTTCTTTTCACCAACCAATAATCCCTGCTTTTTAAGCTCATCTAAGACTATCTGACGTGCTTCTAGGGCTAACAAGCCATCATACGGCTCTCCGCACCCTACCATGCGTCCAGCATCGTCTATGACGCGAATACGGGCTAAATTATGGCGCGCTCCAACCTCAAAATCATCATAATCGTGCGCTGGCGTAATTTTTACGCAGCCCGTGCCATATTCCATATCAGCATGTTCATCCGCAACTACCGGAATTTCTCTATCAGTAAGCGGCAATTTCACCGTTTTTCCTACTAAATCTTTATAGCGAGCATCTTTCGGATTCACCGCCACCGCCGTATCTCCGAACAGTGTCTCTGGGCGTGTCGTAGAAACAACGAGCGGTCCGTATTGAATATCCCACAACGTTCCGTCTTCGTCTTTATGTTCAACCTCAATGTCCGCAAACGCCGTTTGGTGTTTTGTACAATAATTCACCAACTTTTCGCCCCTATAAACCATCCCGTCATTAAACATTCTCTCGAATGTTTTATAGACGCGGCTCACTACATTTTCATCTAGGGTAAAAGTCAAATCGTCCCACGCACAGCTCGTTCCGAGCGCACGTAGTTGCAATTCCATATTCCCCCTCTGTTGTTGCACAAAGTCCCAAACCTTTGCATAAAGTTCATCACGAGAGTATTCAAACCTACTATGCCCAACTTTTTCGAGCGCCCTTTCATAAACTACCCAAGTCTCAAATCCGGCATGGTCCGCACCAGGAACATACCAGCTCGACTTTCCCTTTAAGCGATAGTAGCGCGTCAGGGAATCTTCAATCGCCACGGTTAAACCATGCCCGAGATGTAAATTTCCGTTCGCATTCGGCGGCGGCATCACAATAGAAAACGCATCGGCGGTCTCCGCCTCTGTTCCTTCATATTGCGCAATTTTTGGCTGGAAAGCTTTTGCAGCTTCCCAGGCGGCATAAATTTCCGCCTCTATTTCATTAGGTTCATAACTACTCTCAAATTTCATATCTATATTATACCATATCTGCCAACCATAAGCCGCTCCCCTTATAAAAAAGATCCCTCCCCCTCCTCTACTTCCACTCCATGGGCTAATAGTGAACTATCCGGTAACTACT
>DCGC01000024.1 GCA_002315165.1 Candidatus Saccharibacteria bacterium UBA1788
GTATTCGTTTGAAGATAATCTAACAACAAAAAAGAGCCTCTTTCTGGCTCCAACTCTGGTATGGTGATCTCTGCGGGAGTCGAACCCGCGTTGACGGGATGAAAACCCGTTGTACTAACCGTTATACTAAGAGACCGTAGCTATATTCTACCAAATTTTATTCATTATTACAAGAGAAAGTATAGACAATCTTATAGTCGGTCTTGCCGTATGGCTCAGTAGGGAAAAATTGCACCTTAGTGCTATTCTTGTCGCAAGTATAATTGCTTGTGGTGAAATATTTTTCAAAGCTCGCATCACGTTCGTTGTCAAATAATAATAACTGCCTTAGATATACTGGAGAAAAACCAATCTCCGCGTATTTTTCAAAAGTGTTTTTCTCACTCCCATCAAGCGTAGCTACAAACTTATCATAGTAATAATTTTCGTAATAATCCTTAGCGAGATATTTTAATTTTCTCTCGGCCACTCTCTGTGGATTAAAGAAAAAACCAATAAACAAACTCAACAAAACCACAACCGACGAAACAATCAAAACAATAATTACCAACTTTTTTTCTAGTGGAGTCGGAGCCTTCTTTGATTTTAGTTTTTTCGCAACGGCCTTATTTAGCGGTGCTTTTTTTGTGACCGGTTTTTTTACTGTGGTCTTCTTTTTTGTAGCCATGTTGTTATTTTAACATAAGCGTTATTAAAATACCAGTTTTTATGTTAATATATTTTCATGAGTGAATTATTTAAACGTACGAAAATTTTAGCAACGGTCGGGCCAGCTGTTGCTAGCGAAGAAAAAATCACCGAACTTATCATGGCCGGAGTCAATGGTTGCCGTCTTAATTTTTCCCATGGCGACTATATTGAACGCGATCAGCAAATAGCTTGGATTCGCGCGGCAGAAGAGAAAAAAGGCCGTTCAGTTGCCATTCTTCAAGATCTTCAAGGTCCAAAAATTCGCCTTGGTATGCTTAAAAACGATCGTCTAGATCTTCATACCGACGACGAACTTATCTTGGATTATGCAGTTAAAGAGCATGACGGTTCTATGCGCATTCCAGTTCAATACAACCTTGCCGAAAAAGTCAAAGTTGGTGAGCCAGTATTCTTATTTGACGGCAAAATCCATACCCACGTTATTGAAATCGTTTCCAAGACCGCGATTAAAGTAAAAGTTGAAAACGAAGGCTTTATCATGTCGAAAAAAGGCCTTAACCTTCCAGATACCGATTTTGACGGCGATATCCTTACTGAAAAAGACATGGCCGATATCGAGTTTGGCGCTTCTCGCGATATTGATTACGTTGCGCTTTCTTTTGTCCAATGCGCCGAAGATATCGAAAAGCTTCGCCAAATTCTCCTTTCTCATGGTTCCACTGCTCGAATTATTGCAAAAATCGAAACTAAGAAAGCTATCGAAACCGACGAAAGTCTTGAAGCTATCGTTAAAGTCACCGATGGTATCATGATTGCTCGTGGCGATATGGCTGTTGAAGCCGGAGCTGAAGTCGTGCCGATTATTCAGCGCAAGCTAATCGCACTTTGTCGCAAACATTCCAAGCTCTGTATCGTCGCAACTCAAATGATGGGCTCAATGGTGGACAATCCAGAGCCATCCCGTGCCGAAGCTAGTGACGTCGCGACCGCAGTTATCCAGGGTGCTGATGTTGTTATGCTCTCCGATGAGACTGCCAACGGTAAATATCCGCTAGAGACTGTTAAGGCTATGAAAAAAGTCATTCTCTATACCCAAAACCATGCTCCAGTTGCAGATATTTGCCCAGAAATAACCAAAGATGAACGCGGCTACGACGCTATCTCCTCAGCCGCTGCTCGCCTTGCTGAAAAAATCGGCGCAGATGTCATTGTCTGCCAAACCGCCTCTGGTGCTACCGCCGAAGCTATCGCTACCCAGCGCCCAAACCTCCCAATCGTCAGTGTCACCTCAAATCCACGCGTTGCCAATCAACTTGCTCTTGCCTATGCTAATACCGCTTTCGTCCGCCCATATTCCGAAACTTACGGCGCAGACCTAGCTCGTGAACTTATCAATAAAAATTACATTAAGCCAAAAGGCGAATCTGCACTCGCCGTCATTGTTTCCGGCGAAAAAGGCAAATTCGGCGGCACCAATACAATTCAAATTTGCCACCTCTAAGGAGCTATATGTTCAACAAGCGAACAATCTATGATGCTAAAATTAAAAACCAAACAATCATAGTTCGTACCGACTATAACGTCCCAATGGAAAATGGCGTTATTGTCAACGATTTACGAATTCGCGCGAGCCTAGAAACTCTTAATTTTCTAATCGAGAACGGCGCAAAAAAAATCATCGTCATTTCTCATCTTGGTCGTCCGGAGGGAAGAGATAAAACTCTTTCCCTCAGACCGGTCGCGAAACGCCTTTCTGAGCTCATGCCTGACGCTAACGTTTCTTTTGTTGATGACGTTTCTGGCCCTGACGTTGAGTCGGCCGTCCGCACTCTCAAAAAAGGAGATATTCTTGTTCTCGAAAATCTTCGCTTCTTTGCTGGCGAAGAAAAAAACTCAGATGATTTCATTCGCGAAATTATTGATTGTACTGGCGCTGACTTGGCCGTTCAAGATGGCTTTGCTGTTGTTCACCGCGCCCACGCCTCTACATCCGCTATCGCTCGCGAAATCCCAGTCGTCGCCGGCGCACTTCTAGAGAAAGAAATCTCAACTTTATCCGAAGTCATGGACAACCCAAGAAAACCTCTCACCGTTGTCATTGGTGGCTCAAAAGTCGAAGACAAACAACCAATGATAAATAATTTTCTCTCTATCGCTGATAATATCGTCGTTGGTGGCAAAATCGCTGCCGATGGTTATGTTGCCGAAGACCCAAAAATCTACGTTGCTGAAGATTTTGACGAAGACTCGGAGGGAAATAAACTCGACGTTGGTCCACTTTCTTCTGTTAAAATTGCTGATTTTGTTAATAAATCAGAAACGGTTATCTGGAACGGCGTACTCGGCAAAGTCGAGGACTCAGCCTTCTCTACTTCCTCAACTATCCTAGCTAAGCTCATTGGCGAAAAATTCGGGCTAACCTCTGTAATTTGTGGCGGTGATACTACTGGTTTTGTCGAAAATCTCGTTAAAGACAATCCAGATTTGCGCTACACTCTGATCTCCACTGGCGGCGGCGCCGCTCTTGAATTCCTCTCTGGCAAGTCTCTCCCAGGGATTGAAGCTCTAGAGGATAAATAACTACCCCCACCCCTGTAAAAACCACTAGCATCTTGATTTTTTATACCTTTTGTGGTATAATATAAGAAGAGGGGTGTACTTTGAAAAGGAGGGGTAAATGTGCGAAAATCTAATCTTCTAATTATTTTCTGTCTGTTATTCTCGATTCTCTTAACTGGATGTAATGACACGAAATCTCCATCCAGTCTCGAAACGATTCACAAAATCGAGGCCAACGAACTAGCAGCGCAAACCATTATCCATGAAAGGCTAACTGATTCTTTGCCGAATCTAAAATCCTTAGTTGAGAAATCACTAAAAGAAGTTGACTATTTGGACTGGGAGCAGTTCAGTAAAATTTCCGAAATCCGGGAGTTTAAGACTCTGCCCGAAGAATTTTACGAAACAACTTCATTCTATGCAGCCGGCAGCAGTATGCTCGTTGTTTGTCCAAAATTCTTTGCGCTTGAATCCGGAGATCAAAAAACCTACGCGCTTATTCACGAGCTAATACATTCACTCGTCGGAACCGGCAGAGCTGGCGAAGAATCGTCTATGAATCTATTCGTCGAAGGAGTTACAGATTATTTTAGTAGTTTAGTTCTAGGCGATACCTTAGATTATAGTTTAACCTATCAAAATGAACTATATTGCCTTTCTTGGCTTATGGAATCTTGCGGGCCTAATAATGTCGCTAAGGCAATCTGTGACGGTACTATCCTAGATTTGGTGGATGATGCTACGAGAACCGAAGGCTCTGGAGCTAAACTCCATAACGCTTTGGCTATTCTTGATAAAAGTCCCGAGCGCAACGAAGTCAAGCAGGCAATTATGGACGAGATGGATATTCTCAGCACACTCAGCGATGAGCCTACAAGCAAAAAGTATATTGAAATTTTTAATGCAGCCTACGCCCCCTACCTAAATTGAGCCTCTTCCCGAGGCTCTTTTTTATAAAGGCTATTTACAAAACGTTTATGCCGTAGTATCATTACATTGCAATACCTTTAATTTAATCAAAAAGCTACAGCCTTTTTCATAATATGACAGTAAAAAGGGCATCGTGAGAGCCTTGAGACTGTTATTGTAGAAATACTGTAGCTAAATTAAGGGTATTGCAACTCGCGGTGCCCTTTTTTAAATGCGCCGAAAATAAAAAATAAATCTCCACAGAAAGGGGAAAACAAAAATGAAAAAACTTTTAGTAATTAGTATGGCATCTTTAGTTGCTGCCATAGCTCCAGTTTTTAACGCTATGGCTACTGGTATTAATACTACCGACGACTCTTCTCATGATGTCACTGTTGGTGAAGCTGATGAGCCTATTTACTCAGTAAATATTTACTGGGGCGATCTAAGCTTTGACTGGAAATATGATGAATCTAAAAGTAATTTTAGCTTTGCCCCACATTATGATTGCGTCAGTACGTCGTATGATTTAGAAAATCATAAAACAGCCAACAATCTATATTCTGACACTTCCTGTAAAGAATTATATACTGGTACAGTAACTGAAGGCCAAGGTAACTATTATTACACGGAACCAAAAAGCTATATTCAAGTTGGAGATAAATCTATTAACGGCAAAATTAAAGCAACAGCATCATTTACCTCAGTAGAAAAATATAATTGGGTTTCTGGGATATTCGGGAAAGAAACGGACCAATATCTTGGCCCCAACACTACGGTACAAAATGCTGAATTCCAAGTATATACCGATGGCGTGCTACCAAATATTAGTACAGTTTGCAACCCATATGATGGCTGTACGGAAATTTATGGCGGCATCCTTAAGCTAGAAACTTCAGAGTCCCCTATGGGTAGCCACGTTGTCACCTCTGGCGACAAAATCGGCACTGTTACTATTACTATTGAAGCTGACTTAAACTAATATGCCAAAATCCCAGAAAAAGAAATTTCCGATTATAATCCTATCTGCCGTCACTTTTTTGGTGGCGGCAATTGGGGGCTATTTCTGCTTCTCTTTCTTTGTTAGTGCTCCATCTAATTCTTCAATCACGAAAGTTGAAGATGATGGCGAAGAATCTGGCACCGTCGATGCTTCCATGAAATACTCCGGTTACGTTACGTTTCTCAGCGAAGAAAACCTTATTACTCTAAACTTCATCAATCCAAAGGAATCCAAGAAGACTTTAAGTCTAGAGATTATTGCTAATATTGACGGCGAAGATATCGTCCTCGCAAAAACTGGCAAAATTGCTCCAGGTTACAAAATTGATAGCGTTAAATATGACCTTGATAAGAAAATCGAAAAGGGAAATTACAAAGGCAGTTTCGTAGTTCATTTTTACGACGGCGAAAAAGAGGAAATTGTAAACTCCAAAATCGGCATTAACGTATATGTGAAATAATTCACTTACCCCTACTCAAAACCCCAAATCTATGTTAAAATAATCCCAAAGTCTATTTTTTAATGTCTGAAATAAATTAAATAACAAAAGGAAAGCAATGGCCTCTGAAATTAAAGACCTATCAAAACTCCGCAATATTGGTATTATTGCCCATATTGACGCGGGTAAAACTACCACTTCCGAAGCGATTCTTTATCGCACCGGCCTTAAACATAAAATCGACCTCGTCAAAGGTGGCACCGGTGGTGCTGAAACTGACTGGATGGAACAGGAAAAGGAGCGCGGCATCACGA
>DCGC01000039.1:0-2856 GCA_002315165.1 Candidatus Saccharibacteria bacterium UBA1788
ACAATACTGGTAGTCTGCTCAATCAGTCGTCAGGTGGCGACTACTGGTCACGCCGTATCTACTCATCAACGTATTCTTACCGCCTGGGCTTCATTTCCGGCTACGTCGGCCCTCAGACTGTCGACAGTCGCGGCAGCGGGTTCTCGGTTCGTTGCCTTGGCCGCTAGTACAAAAAAACGCCCCTTTGCTGGGGCGTTTTTATTATTCTCCGTTAGCTTAAATACTGCCAGATTGGACCAGTTGGCGTGTCGAGTATGGTGATGCCGGTTGAGTTGAGGCGAGCGCGAATCGCGTCTGATTCTGCGAAATTTTTATTGGCGCGAGCAGCTTCGCGGTCGATAATGAGTTGTTTTTGTTCTGCTGAAATATCTGGAGAGTCGGATAGAAGATTGAGCCCAAAAAGTTCGTCCACAAATTGCCAAAAGTCGTTAGGGGCGGAGAGCTGACTATCGATATAGGCGAAAGCCTCGGCGGAATTAAGGTTGTTGGAGACAGGGGAAAGAATTTTTGATTTTTGGTTATCTAGAAAAGTTTGGTGTGAATCTGGCGAGTCTAAATCTCGTGACGGGGCATTGTCTTGATAAGATAGAGCGATATTGTTGCGCCAGTTAAGACGGCGATTTTTAGCAGCTTCGAGTCCTTCGAAAGTAAAATTACGAGTGCCTTGATAAGTGCCTTCTAGAACCCACATTTTGAAGTCGAGTGGCGAAAAACCGCGTTCTCTGAGATCGTCTAGGCTATAAACATTGCCGAGTGATTTGGAGATTTTTTGGTTGTCGATATTGATGAAATCACAGTGAAGCCAGAAATTGGCGAGTTTTTTATTAAAGGCGGATTCGGATTGAGCGATTTCGTTAGTGTGATGGATAGGAACGTGGTCGATACCGCCAGTGTGAATATCGATAGTTTCTCCCAGCTCGGAGTGAATAATAGAAGAACATTCTAGGTGCCAGCCTGGGTAGCCTGGTTTACCAAGAAAATCCCAGCGCATAGCATGGTTTTCGGTTGGTTTGATGAATTTCCAAACTGCAAAATCGGATGGATTCTTTTTTTCTGGATTGAAATCGACACGCGCGCCAGCTTTGAGCCCGTCGAGGTCGAGGTTGGCGAATTCGGCGTAACGTGCAAATTTAGAAGTGTCAAAATAGATACCATCGGACGTTTCGTAGGTGTAGCCTTTATCGATAAGTAGTGAGACTAATTCTTTGTCTTGGTTGATGTAGTCGGTAGCTCGGGCAATGACTTCCGGTTTTAAGAGGTTTAGGCTATAAAAATCTTTGAAAAAAGTCTCAATATAGGAGTCGGCTATTTCCCAAACGGTCTTCCCCTCTTTTTTTGCCCCTTTTTCTAATTTATCGTCGCCCTCGTCAGCATCGGAAGTTAAATGTCCGACGTCGGTTAAATTGAGGACGCGCTTAGGAGTATAGCCGTTGGCTTTTAGAGCTCTAACCAATAAGTCCCAATAGATATAGGAAGCCAGATTGCCAATATGGGCTCTACTGTAAACCGTAGGCCCGCAGGTGTAGATTTTTACTTCGGAGGTGTTGATTGGTTCGAAGTCTTCGACTTGATGGGTGGCAGAATTGTAGAGTTTCATGATTGTGTTGCCTTTTTGATTATGGTTAATAGTTTGTCTCGTTTCGGCTTGGAAAGATCATGGTCGCCCATGACGCGATATAATTTGAGATAGGTTTTGTTGTCTTTCGCGACGCTAGATAGGTTTGGACGATAGACCAATGGGTCAAAATGACCATGGATGATGGTTGATGGGGTTTTGAGACTAACGAAAGTTTGATAGTTTTCTGGATTGAGAATTATGTGGTTCATCGAACGTTCGAAAGCGACAGAATTAAGATATTGCCCGCGGAAACTGGAAATTTTAGTGATAAACGAAGCTAAGGTTTTTATTGCGGGGTCTTCGGCTATTTTGTGGAGAGAAGAATAGGATTTTTGATAGAATTTATCCGGAAGTTTTGCTAGTTCGTCTTGCAAAAGGATTGGCGGAGAAATGAGAACCATTTCGGAGATTCGTTTGGAGTGATTTTTAGCGTAATGCGCAGCGATTAAACAACCCATAGAATGCCCCACTAGAATAACTGGCGTGCGGATGTGGAGTTTATTGAGTGTTAATCCTAGTGCGGAGTCGTAATCGGCATAATTATAGTCGAGCCAATCTGGCTGGAGAGATTTGCCAAAACCTAAGAGGTCGAGAGCTATAAAACGCACTCTTGATAAGTCTTTATCTTTTGATAATTGTTTGAAAGTTGTTTTCCAAGTGGACGATTCGGACGCTATGCCATGCAAAAATACGACAGTCAAAACTGGTTTTTTGGGTTTGATTTCCAATGCGGTTTTGAGACGAATCGGACGATGAAGGGTTTTATGGTAAAAGTAAGTAAAAAAGTTATATAGTGTTTTTTTCATATTAACTTTCTTCAGTTAATAATCGATGAACTAGAGGTACGAGTTCGGCGACTGTTTCCTCGTAGTTTAAATCGTAAGTGCGGAAACCTGCGGCAAAAGGATGACCTCCGCCGCCAAAGTAACCTGCGATTTTGTCGGCGATTGGGGCTTTAGAATCTGTGCGGATTTTGCCTGTAACTTTGCCGTCTGGGTAGGTTTTAATAGCAATAGCTACGGCGACGTTCTCGACTAGACGCATCTCTTCTAAGATTAAGACGTTAGGATTATATTCGTCTGAATATTCTTTGATGTCGTCCCAAGGGATATGGACTGTAGCGAGCTGACCATCGAGCGAATATTCGATTCTTTTGATTAGGTCGGCTTTGTAGTCTAGAATGCGTTGAGATTTTTTCATAAAATCGCGGCGGCGTTCTTCTAGTTCGGAAATATTGG
>DCGC01000039.1:2901-4181 GCA_002315165.1 Candidatus Saccharibacteria bacterium UBA1788
TGTCATAGAAGCGGAAGTGAGGCCTAATGTATCTGACAAAATACCGGCAAAGATAGCTTCAGCTGCGTTTTTATTAATGGAGAAATTGAGACTACGAGCTACTTCATAGATAAGTTCACAACATGACGGTTTAGGTTCAATGATTTTTTCATGAGCAAAATCAAGGTCGTCTTTAGTTTCATGGTGGTCAAAAACAAAGACCGGAGTCGTCTCGAGGCGATTGCGGATTGCTGGATCTTCCAGCAGCTTAGACAATAAAACTTTCGCCGCTGTATCTACGATAATATATCCATCGGCTTTCCAATCAAAATCGTTGGTGACTCTAGACCAATCTTGAAAATAGTGAAGATATTTAGGAATATCGACTGGACAATAAAGAGAAATTTCTTTTCCTTCAAGAAGATAATCGAGCGCAATAGCTGAGCCTAGAGAGTCGCCGTCTGGGTTTTCGGCCTGGATAACACAAAGTCTGGATTTATTTTTTAGAAAATCGGTAAAATTGGAATACATATTATATATATTATATCATATCTAGAGGTCGATTTCGCCAATAAGCTTAGCGGAATCTGGTTCGGGGAGAGATTCGACTTCTTTGAGTCGACGTTCGATTTGTCTAGATGTGGTTTTGGCCGTTTCTATTTTGTTAGCCGATTCTTGGAGTTTTTTCTGGACGCCTTCAAGAAGATCGCCAAATTTGCCGAATTGAGATTTTACTGCGCCGAGAACTTGCCAAACTTCGGCAGAACGTTTTTCAATAGCGACAGTGCGGAAGCCCATAAGAAGTCCAGACAGCATAGTCGGTAGGGTAGACGGCGAAGCGATAGAGATGTTGAATTTTTTACGAATTTCGTCCGCTAGGCCTGGAATGCGTAAGATTTCGGCGTAAAGAGATTCAGTAGGCACGAACATCATAGCAAAGTCGGTTGTGTGAGGTGGGTCGATGTATTTGGTGGAGATTTTTTTGGCTTGTTCTTTAACGTCGTTAGCTAGAGCTTTTTGTGAGACATCGATAGCGGATTTGTCGCCTGCGTCGTAAGCTGCAATGAGTCGCGAATAATTTTCGACTGGAAATTTTGAGTCAATTGGCAAATAGACGTTCTCTTCTTTGCCGGGCATTTTAATGGCAAATTCGACGCGGTCGTTTGAGCCTTTTTTCGTGATGATATTTTCTTCGTATTGTGATTTATTAAGCGAGTCTTCGATAATAGCGCCGAGCTGGACTTCGCCGTAAATACCGCGAGTTTTAACTCCTTCCATGACTTTTTTAAGGTCCCCTACAC
>DCGC01000005.1:0-1184 GCA_002315165.1 Candidatus Saccharibacteria bacterium UBA1788
TTAGAGACGGTTCTGCCGGCGTGCCAGTGTATGACGTTGAGAAGTCAGAAGTCCACTGTCAGAATTTTCTGTTCAGACAGGACCCGCCAAGAATTAGGACCCACCAAAAAAATCAGAACCCGCCAAGAAATTCTTCCAACTTCGTCGCATCGCCCACTTTATACTCCCCCACCTCTGTTCTTCTCAAACTCGTTAGATACCCTCCAACCCCCAATTTTTCCCCAATATCTTCTCCTAAAGTCCTAACATAAGTCCCACTAGAAACATGGCACGCAATTTTCAGCTCCGGCCAAGCATAATCTATCACCTCAATATCATAAACTTCCACTTCCCTTACCGGCATCTCCACCTCTTTCCCTTCCCTTGCAAGTTTATACGCCCTCTGCCCGTTTATCTTAACCGCCGAATATTGCGGCACCCTCTGCTTAATTTTTCCCCTAAACTCCTGAACAACTTTTTTGATCACTTCCAAATCAATTTCTTGCGCATCTTCCACCGCTGTTATTTCCCCCTCCGGGTCTCCAGTTGTCGATTTTGCCCCCAACCTAATCGTCGCTTCATATTTTTTATCAAGCTTCAAAAACTCACCCGATTTTTTCGTCCCCTTCCCCACTAAAAGAATCAAAAGTCCAGTAGCAAACGGGTCCAGCGTCCCAGTATGCCCGACTTTTACTTTTTTCCCAGCTTTCTGCGATAATACCCTTCGCACTCTAGCAACCACCCCAAACGAACTCATTTTATCAGGCTTATCAATTAATAAAATCTCATCTTCCATACCTAAATCTTACCATACAATTTGACTTTTTTAGTAAAAATTGCTATAATAGATAAGTTATCTCCCTGAGATAGCACCTTACCCTCTAAGATTGCGTTTTGCGGTGATACCCATCGGAGCTCTCCTTTTTTAATATAGGACGATAATATACACACACAATTATCTCTATTCCGCCCAAAATAACCACCGCAAAACTCAATCCGGCCCGCATTTACTGCGGGCCTTTTTCTATGCTATAATGGTATTGTCTTACTTTTAATTCACTACTAAATTCTTTCGCAGCGCCACAAAAAGGGCACCGCGTAAGCAATTCAGGCACTGCCTTCGTAGTTGTGAATGGAAGTAAGACACCTCGCGGTGTCCTTTTTTTCACCGCCGCGCAAAAAACTAAACAGGAGGGCCCATGCTC
>DCGC01000005.1:1210-8689 GCA_002315165.1 Candidatus Saccharibacteria bacterium UBA1788
ATAACTTTCCGCTCACTACGGATATAGGCACAACCAAACATCTAATCGAAGACTGGCTTAGCGCTAACAATTTTCACCAAAGCGACGAATCTCCCAACGTCTATCAATCTGGCGACAAACTTCTAACAGGACTCCGTTTTTTCGAATATACCATTTCCAACAAAGAAATAGCCATTTCAGCATATCTTGGGTCAATCAAAAAACCTATCGCTCTCAATGACGGCTTCGTTGGAGCTCTCCCTGTTATGGACTACAAAAATTCCCTAGCTCCACTATTCGCCGCTCTTAGCTCTAATAATCAACCAACCACTAATCAGGAACCAACTTCCATGTCAGCTAAAAACACCGACTACAACAATTTCCAACAATCAGTCGATAAACGCAAAACTACTTGCGCAGAAATCTCTTTCTGGATTTCCATCCTACTGCTGCTTGTATCTTTTGGCGGCGTCTCAATGAGCGCAATTCTCATCATTGTTAACTACTATCTAGCCGCTCAAGGTCTAAAAACCAATAAACGTGGCAAATCTATCGCGGCTATCGTTATGACTTCTATCTCGATAGTCATCTTAATCATAGGCATCATCATATCCGCCTAGCCAATAAACCCGCCCCTTATAGGCGGGTTTTTGTTCTTACATCCCAGGTATCTTAAACGCACCAGGCTCGGCCGGCTTATTCGGCGCTTCCTGAGCTTCGGTCGGGGCTACTGGAGCTTTTTCTTCCACCTGAACTTCCGGCATCACTTGATTAAAATCAATCGGTGGCGCCGGAGGTGGTGGCAATATATCCCCATCATCCAATGCCGACAAATCCACCTTTGGCCCCATATCACCAGTTGGCGCAATCACTTTTGGTGGTTTGTTCACTATATACGAATCATCTTGCAACGAAGCTGACTTTTCCCCTTCCGGCTCTGGCGCCTTATCAAAAGACAATTCTGGCACATCATTAGCCGCAGTACTTTTTACATCTGGCGCCATCGACGCTGCCGGATTTTCTCCTAACGGATTCCCCACATACCCTCTATTGCTATTATCTGCTCCCGCTTCCGACAAAGCATCCGCAACCATCTTGCCATAATCTTTCATGCCAGGATTTACAGGTTCTTCCGGTGCTACTTCTTCTTCAGGTTTCTGCGCCTCAGCCAAAATCGAACTATCAAACTTTGGCTCAAAAATCTCCCCTGTTGGTTCAATCTCTGGCATTTCAACTTTCGGCATCTCAGCTACCGCCGGAGCAGCCTCTGTCTCAGCTGGCTTCTCTTCGACATTTTCTGCCACAGGCTCCACCTCTGGTTCTGCCACTTTCGGCATCTCGGCTACCGCCGGAACTTCCGCCGCAGGCTCTACCTCTGGCTCTACCACTTCTGGCGCTTCAATATTAGCCACCTCTGGTGCCCCAACACTAACCGCCTCCGTCGTTCCAGCTAACCCCGCCAAAACTTCCGCCTCAGCCATCTTCTCAGGTGATATTTCTTCTGTAACTTCCGCCGTGGCCTCAGGCTCATTTTTCGTCTGCTCTTCGACCGGCGTTCCTTCTACCAACGTTTCCTCTACTGGTACTTCCTCTACTGGCGTTTCCGCAACAGCTTCCGCTAAAACTTCTTGACCGCCCTGAACTCCATTTATATCAATAGACCCCTCCGCTCCGTCCTCAGACTTTCTAACCGACACCCCGTCCTTATTTTCTTTTGCCGGCACAACTTCAGAAACAATATTCGCCGCAATTAACTGCTGATCAGCCCCAGCCGCCATCAACCTCGACGCTAGTGCCATTGTTTTTGGTGTGGTTTTCTCGTTAGAAAATCTTCCAGTTGCCGCCACAATACCAGTCAAAAGCGCCGTCGCAATCGGTTTAGTAATCAAAGAAATATCCTTTAGCTGCATCGCATAATTCGTAACCATTTCCGCAATCGAGCTCGCCGACGGGTCCGACCATTCTAACTCGCCCAGCTTCCCAGGCTCACCAGTAGTAATATTTATCGCCCCCGCGTCATGCATAATTCTACCATGCTCTCGCAACACATTATCAAAATCGTTCGTCGTTTTTACGTTCAACGCAATCACCAAATCAACATTGAACTCACCATGAGAAAATACTAAATCTTCTTCAGTCAAAGCTGTTTTATATGGCGTAATAAATACTTTTACAAAATCGCCATCAACTTTATAGCGCAAATGGTCGGCCTTTTCCTTATCAAGCGCAATAATAAAATCTTGCAAACTATTCACGTTCGCTTCAAACGTATCCTTCGGCTTCAAAAACTCCAACGCGTTCGGCGTCTCGCCAGAATAAATAGCCGTCGCATGTTTCCCCATCAAATCAAGCAGCAGCGTCAAGCCAATCGCCGACGCCATTTCATCAACAGTCGGATTTACCGACAACGCCACTAGCACATTATTCGCTGCGCTAATTTTCTTTACTACTTGGTCTAAAATTTGTGTATTCTGCGAGTCCATACTTACCCAAACTTTACCATAAGTACGATAAAAAAACAATCTCTTTTATTTCTCTAAAACTTGCTTTTCTACTAAAAATAATATATAATCACAAAAAAGCAATTAATTAATCTATAGGAATAATAATGCCAATCATCAAATCTGCCAAAAAGGCAGCCCGCCAAGCCGAAAAACGCACGGCTCATAACCAACAAATCAAAAAAGACATCAAAACCGCCATCAAAGCTTTCAAAAAAACTCCTACTGGCGAAAATTTGAAAAAAGCTCAATCTGAGCTCGACAAAGCCGTCAAGAAAAATCTCTTAAAGCTCAACACCGCTTCTAGGAAAAAAGCTGCTCTTGCTAAAATCGCCAAAGCTGCTAAATTCGTCGAAAAAGAAGCTAAAGAAATCGAGAAAAAAGCTACTGCCGCTGCTAAACCAGCCGCAAAGCCAGCTGCAAAAAAGTCTACAACAAAGAAACCTGCAGCAAAAAAGACTTCACCAAAAGCCACGGCGAAAAAGGCGTAGTCTTTAACTGTATATCAAGTTTAGAGAGTTCTTTTAGGACTCTCTTTTCTTTTTCTCCTTGCCTTAATTCATATCTCTTAATTGCCTGAGTTGCCATCAACCCAACAAATTGCAAAGGCACTTGCTCGTCCTCTATTTTCTCTAACATCTCCACCGCCTTTTTTCCATCTCTCCACGCGGTATCAAAAATACCAAACACCGCCCGCATATCTTTTTCTTCCGCCTTAAATTCCCGCATTTCCACCCCAGCCGCTTTCAAATCTTTAACCACCACAGTTCTTTTATCTAGTTTGCTCTCAAACAAAATCACTTCATGCTCAGTCTTTAAATAATCACCAATTTTCAAAAACGCGTCCTTATTCTCACCCAAATCCTTTATCACGATTTTTCGTTTTTTTCAAAACAACGATGCTCCAAAAAATATACTTGGCAAATCAGTCTCGCCCAATTCCAGTCCATCAAAAACTTCATAGTTCTCGCCCAGCGCTTTTTTAATTTCTTTTTGCGCTAAAACTCTATCATCACCAAAAAATATTTTTATCATTTTTGACACTCCTCACAATAATAAGTTCCCCTGCCAGCAACTCGTATCTTTTTTATTTTACCACCACACCGTTCACATTTTTCACCTTCACGCCCATAAGCCTTCGCAAACAAATCCAAATAATTCCCTCTCGTTCCGTCCGCTTTTACATAATTCTTTATCGTCGAGCCGCCCAACTCAATCGACTTATTCATCACTTCCCTCGCCGCCACTACAATTTCTTTCGCCTGCGCCAAACTAATTTTATCAGTCCTCGTTTTCGGATTTATTTTTGTCATATATAAAGTTTCATCAGTATAAATATTTCCCAACCCAGCTATCACATTCTGGTCAAGCAACGCTGCCTTTATCGTTACTTTTTTCTTCTGCAAAGTTTCAAAAAATTCCTGCCCGTCCATTTCCCACGGCTCTTTTGCTAACTTTTTAATAAATGGCTCGTTCTCGACTTCGTCTTTTTCAATAATCTTCACAAACCCAAATTTTCTTTGGTCATTAAAAAACAATTTCCCATCATCTAATCTAAACACAACTCGCGTTTGTTTATTCGGCAGTTCATCAACAAAATTTTCGTTCGGATGCCCGCCCGCAAACCTTTCCTTCCCCAAAAAAATCAATTGCCCCGTCATCCTTAAATGCACCATCAACACCAAACCATTATCAAGCTCTACTAATAACGCCTTCCCTTTTCTCGTAATCCCTAAAATCTCCGCTCCAACGATTTTTTCTTTTTCTCCGACTAAACTTTTTTCGCACAAAACTTCCACGTCATCAATTTTCCTATGCACGATATATTTTAAAAGCCCCCTACGAATCGTCTCAACTTCCGGCAACTCAGGCATAAATCAACCTCGTCACCACCGCTAAAATCAAATCTTTTTCTTCTTCTCTACTCTCCGCGATCAACAAAACTATCGCAGTTAATGCCCGATCGGAAATCTTTGTCTCTCCGTCTTCCGCTAAATGACAATCATTCACCGTCAAAAAATATATAAATAATAAAGCTCCGATTCTTCTATTACCGTCTAAAAACGGTCGGTCCTTTACAATTTCATAAAGCAACTCTACCGCTTTTTCTCCGACAGATTTTCCATTTTCTTTTTCCAAGTTCGCCAGATTTAAGAAGAACTCTTTTTCCGCTTTCGCACCAACAAACGCCCCAAAATTTTTCCCTTCCCCCTCTTGCTCTCTTAACCCATCAACTAAATTTTCAAAATCCAATTCCGAAATTCCTCGACGCATCATTCCAGCTTTTCTAAAACTTATATGCCCTTCATCGAATTCCTTCACAACCCTAAAACTATCCGCATATTTAGAAATAACTTCCAATATTCCGCCCATTTCCCCAGCTTCAAGTTCACTCCTCATCATCAATCTCTTCACTACCGCTAAAGCCCCGTCTAGGTTTTGGAATTTTCGCATATCGACCACAACGCCATCTGTTACATATTTCTTCAAAATTCCAGTCGCCCAAATCCTAAAATCCGTTGCCTTTTTTGAATTCACCCTATATCCAACCGATATTATCGCATCAAGATTATATGATTTTACTTCGCGCACCACTTTTCTCTCCCCCTCAAATCCAACACGTGCATTTTTTGCACACGTTCCCTCTTCCTTTAATTCTCCGTCTTTATAAATATTCCTCAAATGCCTCGTAATCACCGTCCTATCTACGCCAAACAACTTAGAAATCTGCTCCTGCGTTGCCCAAATCGTTCCCTTATCCGCATCAACATCAAAAATCACCTCGCCCTCAATCCCGCGATAAATTTCAATTTGGCTTTCGTCCACTACAGCTCTCCCCAATTTCTCCCACTCGTTACATCAACCGCCAGTTTAATCTTCAATTCTGGCGCAATATTTTCCATCGTCCACTTCAAAGTTTTCTTAACTTCTTCCTCCAGCTCCTTCTTACATTCCACTATTAAAGAATCATGCACCTGCATCACCAACTTCGCACCTTCCGGCAATTCCTTATCAACAAGAATCATCGCCCGCTTCATCAAATCCGCTTCAGTTCCTTGAATTGGCATATTTTGCGCCGCCCGCTCTGCTGCCGCTCGAACCAAAAAGTTCGCCGCCTTTACGTCTGGAGTTAAACGCCTTCTCCCAAAGAAAGTTTCAACATATCCCTCGTTCCTCGCCTGTGCTAAAATCGAATCCAATTTATTTTTTATCGGCGCCCTTAGCTTAAAATATTCATCAATAAAATCTTTAGCTTCAATCATCGTCATACCAGTAGCATCCGCCAAACCCTTCGCGCTCATTCCATAAAGCACCCCAAAATTTATCACTTTCGCCGCACGTCTTTGCGCTTTCGTAATCTCGTCCATCTTAACCCCAAACACTTCTGCCGCCGTCTTCGTATGAATATCAATCCCCTCATTAAAATCTTTTATTAAAGCTTCATCATTAGACAAAACAGCCGCCAAACGCAATTCAAATTGCGCATAATCCGCAGAGACCAGAACATTTCCTTCCCCCGCAACAAAACCCTCACGAATTTTTTTGCCAGCATCCGTCCTTACCGGTATATTTTGCAAATTCGGATTCACGCTCGACAATCTTCCAGTAGCTGTCACGTCCTGCGTAAACGTTGTATGGATTCTGCTGTTCTCGTCCGCCATTTCCGACAGCGGAGAAATATACGTCGACAATAACTTCATCGCTTCGCGATATTCCATAATCGCCGGAATAATCGGGTGTAAGTCTTTCAATTTTTCCAACTCTTTCGCGCCCGTCGAATAAGCTCTCGTTTTCTTCTTAATTCCTTGTGTTGGCAACTTCAGTTTGTTAAACAGCACGTCCGACAATTGAATCGGCGAATTAACATTAAACACCCCTCCACCCAACTCAAAAATCTTGCGTTCCAGCTTTCTCACCTCGCCCGCATATTCCTCTTTTAATCTAGAAAAATATTCCCTATCAATTCGCATCCCCTCTTTTTCCATTTTATATAAAACCGGAATCAACGGAATATCAAATTCCGCTTTTATCTTATCGTTCCCTGCCCGCTCTAAAATCTTCTTCAATCCATCGCCGTACAAAATCTCTTCCGCATAAGTTTCGTCTTCATGCATTTTGCGTTTTATCTCATCCGCGTCAACCGCAACATTCTCCGCCGTCGCTACTTCCTCGCCTACCAAATCAAACTTTTTTACTAGACTTCTAAACTCTAATTTTAAAAGCCCCTCTTTCGCCCTTGCCGGTTCAAAATCTAAATTTGGAATATCTGCCAATTTTACTGGCGCATCAAACATAATTTGCGCCAATTTTTTCGACATAATTGCCGATTCTTTTCCTTCTACTAACTTTTTTTGCGTCGCCCCAGCAATCTTTTCAATATTTTCATAAATATTTTCTAGCGTTCCAAATTCGTTCAAAAGTTTCACCGCTGTTTTCTCACCGATACCAGGCACTCCAGGAATATTATCGCTCGCATCACCCTTCAAAGCCTTTAAATCTAAAAATTGCGTCTTGCGAATTCCGTATTTCTCCTCCACCACCCTCACGTCAATTTCTTCCAAATCCGTAAAGCCCTTCAAAATTCGATACATCCTTGTATTTTCATCTACAATCTGCAGCATATCTAAATCCGAAGATATGATATATGTCATATAATCCCCCTCATCATCAGCCTGTTTAGCCAAAGTCCCTATAATATCATCCGCCTCATAATCATCACACTCCACAAAACTCCAACCTAAATCACCTATTAGCTCTTTCAATAAAGGAATCTGCACATAAAAATCTTCGCCTTGCTTTACTCTTCCCGCCTTATAATCTACAAAAATTGCCTTTCTTTTCGAAGTCGAAGTCTTAGCCTTGTCCCACGCCACAACAACCTTATCAGGAGCTAAATCTTTCACTAACTCCATCGCAATCGCCGCAAAACCATAGATTCCCCCAGTCGGCGTCCCGTCTTTTAATGCCAACGCCCCCATCGCATAATACCCCCGATAAA
>DCGC01000009.1:0-1998 GCA_002315165.1 Candidatus Saccharibacteria bacterium UBA1788
ATGGGTCATTTTGTCTCCAAGCTTTTTACCAGCAAAAACGACATCTACGCTTTGCCCAGAATCGCGAAGTTTTTGAGCAACATAAAATGAGAATTCGTATTCGTGTTCCGAGATAGGAACGATTGCAATATCGACTGGATTCTTTGTTTGAGAATCGAGAATATTGTTTTCATTAAGAACGAAGAAGAGACGGCTAAGACCAATTGACCCACCAACTCCAGGAAATGCCTGCTCAGAAAAATATCCAGTAAGATTTTCATAGCGACCGCCGCCGCCAATGGCGCCAATATATTTATAGTCTTTAAGGACAGCTTCAAAGACTGTTCCTGTATAATAATCAAGGCCGCGAACAATAAGCATGTCGGCAATAGCTATATCTTTAAGACCTTGTTTTTCGAGCAATCCTAGAATATAAATTAATTCCTCTACGCCTTGATTGAAGGTTTCGTTTTCAATATCTAATTCTTCTAGTTTAATTTTTACTTCGACGCTGTTGCCGGAAATCAAAACGAACGACAGGATTTTATTAGCAACATCTTCTTCGATGCCAAGATTAGCTAAAGACTTACGGGTGTCTTCTGGCGAGACTTTTTCTGCGTGGTCGATAATGTTAAATATTTCTATAGAATTTTCGACGAGGTCTAGACCTTCAAGAAGGCCAGATAAAATCTTACGATTGCTAATACGAATAATAGCATCCGGAAGATTAAGAGTTTTAAGTGCGTCATAATAAGTCGAGATAACTTCAGCATCGTATGCGAGAGGAAGATTACCCCGCCCGATAATATCTAAATCGCACTGATAAAATTCACGGAAACGACCTTTTTGCGCACGCTCGCCGCGAAAATTGCGACCAATCTGGGTCACGCGAAACGGAAAAGCCAAATCATTTTCGTGTTCGACTACATAACGAGCAAGCGGAACGGTGTGATCAAAACGAAGAGCTTGATCAGCTCCTTCAGAAGCTTCAGCAGTTTTAATGACTTTGTATATTTGTTTTTCAGTATCACCGCCAGCTTTGGCTAGCAAAATTTCCGCACGGTCAATCGTAGGAGTCTCAATGCTTTGGAAGCCATGACGCGCATATACTTCACTGATTGTATTTTTGAACTGATTAAAAATAACCTGCTGAGCCGGCAAAAGCTCTTGCATGCCACTGATTGGTGAAGTATTAATTTTTTTCATAGTAATATAATTATACCATAAAAAAGACCGCTTCGCAGGCGGCCTTTTTTTGGAGTTATTAGTCGCCAAAAGAATTAATTACGTTTTGTTGTTCTTCTTTGACTTCATTGAACAATTCGTTGCTACTGTCAATCATTCGCTGCTGTTGACTAAGGCCTTTACTTATCATGACAAATGCAAAAATAAAAATAGATAGAGCTATCAAAACAACGATACCAACATAAACCAAATAACCAATACCAACACCTTTTGCTATTTTTAGTCCTTTCCTACCGATATTTTTAGCTTTTTCTTTGCCTTCTTCGCTGCTTAGATAATCTGCGCCATCGTGGATTTTTCTTTTTATTTTGTCTCGGGTTTCGTCGCCAATAATCGACTCATCGACGTATTGTTTGCGCTTTTCTGACTCTGGAATAAATTTTTCATCTACTCCAACATATTCGTTATTTTTAGACATAATATTCCCTTTTTAATTAAATAACAACTGCGGTACCGGACGCCGTAACCATTAGCATCCCAGCACCATGTTCACCAATTGTGAGCGGTTCGTAATCGATTTTTATTCCAATCACAGCGTTTGCTCCAATCTTTTTCGCACGTTCGCTCATTTCGCTCAGCGCGTCCGCCCTGGCGTTAATAGCCTCTTGTTCATAATCGTCCGCGCGACCGCCGATTAGGTTTGTAATGCTGGCGGTGAAATCTTTGGTAAAATCGATACCATTAATAACTTCACCAAAAACAACGCCGCGATATTCTTTAATTTTTTTACCTTCAATATTCGGAGTAGTAGATAGAAGCATATTATTTTCTCTT
>DCGC01000009.1:2017-2721 GCA_002315165.1 Candidatus Saccharibacteria bacterium UBA1788
ACTAACCAAATAAACAATACCACTTGCGATTAGCGCGGCAGCCAATACTCCTCCGCCGATATAGAAGAAGATATTGTAAGTAATCGGTTCCACAACAGAATAATAGACCGTGTAGTTGCCGTTTTCTAGTTGAAATTGTTCGGATTCTAATGAACTAATTTCTTTTTGTAGATTAAATTTTTCGTTAAGACAAACGGCACTTTTTGTATAATTGCCTGATAGTCTAGCACATTCGGCGACCTTGGCGTTCATTTGCGCTTGAAGATTCTCTAAAGTTGCCGCATTTTCTTTATATTGCGCATTGGCGGTATTGTATTTTTCTTCAGCCTCAACTTTAGCCGATTCGGCGCGAGCTGCATTTGTTTTATCTGCGTCGATCTTTTTAATTAAGCCAATTCCCGCAAGAATTCCGCCAATCAATATCCCAGATAGCGCAATGAAAATTGGAACTTTTTTATTTTGATTTTTTTGATTTTTAATTGCTTTGCCGCGCATGGCTAGACAACTCCTGTTTAGGTTACTATTGGCATATGCCACTAAAAAAGCGACCACATGCAGTCGCTAAACATTACAAACCGAATTCAAAGATTCAATCTGCGCACATGGTCGCATCTTTATCTTCGAATTCCTAAATATCGGATTGTAATGTTTAGCATATATATTATAACATATTGCTAAAAAGAAATATATTTTATTTGATAAAT
>DCGC01000009.1:2766-17468 GCA_002315165.1 Candidatus Saccharibacteria bacterium UBA1788
TGTAGCTCAGTTGGTAGAGCAGAGGCCTGAAGAGCCTTGTGTCGACGGTTCAAGTCCGCCCGGAACCACCATTTTGTTATTTTTGAGTATGATATAATACCGATATGAACAGAGTTCCATTAGCGGAGCGCATGCGTCCGCAAAGTTTAGATGATGTAGTGGGACAAGGAGAGATTATTGGCGAGGGGAAAATTTTGACCGAATTAGTCAAAAGGGGCGAGCCGGTAAATTTAATCTTTTGGGGTCCTCCTGGTACAGGAAAAACAACTCTTGCGAGAATCATCGCAAAAGAATTTCAAGCTGACTTTATTGAAATTTCCGCAGTTACGTCTGGCAAAAAAGATGTAGAATCTGTCATAGAACGTGCAAAAATTAACTGGAATCTAAAAACCAGAACCGTACTTTTTGTGGACGAAATCCATAGATTCAATAAGGCACAACAAGATGCTTTTTTGCCGCACGTAGAATCTGGCCTGATTACACTAATTGGAGCTACCACCGAGAACCCCTCGTTCGAGGTGATTTCTCCTTTATTATCAAGGTCTCGCGTAGTGTTAGTTTCCCATTTATCGAAAGAGGCGATCATTTCGGTGTTAAAACGTGCGATAAAGACCGAGGGGGCCACAAAGCGAATCAGTAAAGAAGCAGTCGATTATTTGGCGGAATTGTCCGGAGGAGATGCACGCTCTGCGTTGGGCGATTTAGAGTTAGCCTTATCACTGGCCGACATGGTGGATATTGAAGTAGTTAAACAAGCTGCTGGTAAAAAAGTGCCTGGGTATGACAAAAAAGGCGACAACCATTATGACAATATTTCTGCTTTTATTAAATCGATGCGAGGAGGCGATGTAGATGCTGCGCTATATTATTTAGCTCGCATGCTTGAGGGGGGTGAAGATCCAAAGTTTATTGCGCGAAGAATGATTATTTTTGCGAGCGAAGATATCGGATTGGCCGGTAACGGCGCACTAGATTTAGCATTGAGTGCTTTTATGGCCGTCGAACGAGTAGGCATGCCGGAAAGTGGATTAATTCTAGCGCACGTGGTGACCGCTTTAACCAAAGCAAAGAAATCTAGAGAAACAACCGATGCTTGGTACCGAGCTAAAGATTTAGCCAAAAAATCTATGCGAGAACCAGTTCCGGTTTGGCTAAAAAATGCGCCGACAAAATTAATGCAAGATTTGGGTTTTGGCAAAGGTCAGAAGTGGGAAGCCGGATTTCATCTGGATAAAAGCTATTTGCCAGAAGAAATTAAAGACCAAAAGATTTTTTAGCTATTATCTTCTTCGAAAAATGCGCCTGATTGGTGAGACCAAAGTTTTTGGTATTCACCATTGCGCTTAAGAAGTTCAACATGCGTTCCCTGCTCGACAATCTTGCCGTCCTTTAAAACAATAATGCGATCGAGATTTGCAACCGTTGAAAGACGGTGAGCAATGACAATCGAGGTTCTACCTTCCATGAGGTTACTAAGGGCAGATTGGATGGCGGATTCAGACTCAGAATCGAGCGCGGACGTAGCTTCATCGAGTACGAGAATAGGAGCGTCTTTGAGAATGGCGCGAGCGATAGCGACACGCTGGCGTTGACCGCCAGAGAGCTTAACGCCGCGTTCTCCAACTAGCGTATTATAGCCGTCTGGCAGGTCTTCGATAAAATCATTCGCGCTGGCAAGCTTGGCGACTTTTTGAATTTCTTGAATATCCGCATCTGGCTTAGAATAAGCAATGTTGTCGGCTACGGAGCGATGGAACAGTGCTGTTTCTTGTGGAACGTAAGAAATATTTTCTCGCAAGGTTTTTTGTGTGACATGTTTAATGTCTTGACCGTCAATTTTAATAGCACCAGCATCGACGTCGGCGAAACGTAAAAGAAGTTTCGTGAGCGTGGTTTTGCCGGAACCAGATATGCCAACGAGACCAACTTTTTCTCCTGCAGAAATCTGTAGAGACAAATTATCGAAGATGGCCTTTTTGGCTTCTTTGTGGCGGAAAGAAATATTTTCAAAAATTACTTCACCGCGTTTAACGGTTAAGTTTTGTGCGTTTGGCAAGTCGACAACATCATCTGGAAGATCAAGAATTTTAGTCATTTCTTCGGCATCACCAAAAACGCGATTGAATGTCTTAAAGATGCTGTTAATATCCCAAAGATTACCTAAAACTTGAGTTGAGTAATTAACAATAAGGATGAGCGTAGCTACTGGCAGACCAAACCAAATTGAGCCGAAAACTAAAAATATATAGATCGCTGCGTTGATGCCGATATTTACGCCACTAAACATTACATCACGTTTAATCGTGGCACGCATAACTTTAAACGACGCATTCATAGTTGTGCGCATGAAAATCGCATAGCGATGGTGTTCGTGAGATTCTCGAGCGTAAGATTTTACGGAAGTAATGTTGGAAATGGAATCGGCAAGCTGTCCGGTCTGGCGGTTGGACGCAGAAGCTTCTTCTGAATTATAGTGAGCAATGCGCTTTGAGGTAAGCCCCGCAATGACAATATAGACAACTATGAAAGCCAGTAGCAAGGCGGTATAGAGCGGGGCTAGCGGCCAAAGAATTGCAACTATTGCTGTGATATGCGTAGCCATTGGTAGAATATTCCAAATAATTTCGTCAAGCAGACGTTCAAACGCGCCAGTGAATTTATTTGTTTGGGAGACAAGCGAGCCAGAAAAACGATCGCTATGGAATTGCATTGACTGCGCAGAAACCGTATCGAAACATTTGCTCGATAAATCATACATTGCTTTGAGCTCCATTTTCCAGCAAAAATATAGACGAAGTTTTTCAAGTAGGATACTATTAATTGCGAAAATAATTACGAACAAAATAACTTCTGGCAAGATATCCGCGTTAATTTCTTCGATTGTGACGCCGTCTGCGACTCGGCCGATAACTTGGGCAGAAATATAAGTGGCAAAAACATTACGAATTAAAATTACAATTGGGGTAAGAACAAAAACCCCGAGAGAGAGCCATTTGTATTTTTTGACTTCCTGCCAATAATACCATAGCGTTCTTCTAACCGTACTTGTTTTGCTTGATTTTGTCATAAAAATATTGTATCACAGTATTTTTTAAGATTACAGGCATTTATTGGAAAAAGTGTTATAATTATTTTTATATCAACATAAATTGGAGTAAAAAATGGCTGATTTTAATAAAGTTCTCAATCCTGGCGATTATCAAAATGGCGAATTGAATGTTGTAATAGAAATCCCTACTGGATCGAACCATAAAATCGAATGGGACCGTGAGCATGCTTGCTTTATGCTCGATCGCGTAGAACCTGTTGCCTTTGCAAAACCTTGCAATTATGGCTTTATCCCGCAGACAATTGACGAAGATGGTGACGAGCTTGATGTCCTCATGATTACGGACCAACCGCTCACAACTGGAATTTGGATGAAAGCAAAAATTCTTGGCGTAATGAAGTTTGTTGATGGTGGTGAGGTTGACGATAAAATTATTTGTGTACCTGCGGACGATAGGAATAATGGAGATGCGTATAACTCTCTTGAGGATTTACCAAAACAACTTTTGAAGCAAATTGAGTTCCACTTTAATCATTACAAAGATTTGAAGAAAGCTGGATCTACGGAAGTTAAAGGTTTCTTTGGTCTTGATGAAGCAAAAGAAGTTATTGCTGAGTCGATAAAGCGCTGGGACGAATCTGATCGCAAATAAATAATGCACAAAAAAATATCTCCATAAGGAGATATTTTTTTATTGGCTATTCAACATTAACGCCGGCATTAAGAGCTTTATTGCCACAAAATAGTAGAATTATAATATTTACGACGTATCCAAAAATTCCGAATACAGCTAATAGTATTATGACATTTGGATAGAATTCCGTGCTACTAAAAATCTTAAAGACGTCGTGATTGAAGATTCCAGCGAACAGCATGAATAAGACGGCTGTGATTTGAGTGCCAACATAGATTGTTAATCCTACCACAAAACTTTTGAGAGGCTTGTTTGTTTCGTAACTATGGCCGATAATGATGCCCAAAAAGCCTACGAACATAACGCAAAACGTTTCTAGCAAAATTAAAACCGAAAAAATCAAAACTAAAAGCCAGCCCGACACGCCAAAAAGATTGGCAAAAATGTCGAGAGTTTCAAAAACTTTGGTCAAGACATCGGACCCTACATAGGTGATAAAAAGCGCCAATATACCAACAGCAATACCAACCAACATGATTAATGTGCTGCTAATAACTTTACCAAAGAAAATTTCGGTTTTTGTTACTGGCAAAGTGTGCGTGAGGTAAGCTTCATCGCCAAAAACGCTAGACCTAAAATTGAACCAAATTCTAATAGCGGTATTAATTAGCAGGCTAGCCACAGCAAACGAAATAGTTGTTCCAGACAAAACACTGGATAGAATTATAGAAAAAGTTGATTCTGGCAGTAGGCGGCTTAAGGCAGTAGCTATTGCAAAACTAAAAGCGATGATATAAAAAGAAGAAATCTTTTTTGACATGGATTTGAAATCGTATTTGATAATTTTGTTTAGCATGTTTACCTTTCTACTTTAAATGTATTGCGAAAAATTTCGTCAATTGATTTTTTATTTTTCTTGCGCAATTTGTCTGCTGAATCTTCTAGGATTATTTTTCCTTGGTCGATAAAAATAACATCGTCAAGAATTTTTTCTATGTCAGAAATAATATGAGTAGAAATGAGAACACTAGCTTCGTCATGAAAATTTTTTAGAATAGTTTTTAGGACATAATCACGAGTGGCCGGATCAACTCCGCCAAGAGGCTCATCAAGAACATAGAGATCCGCTTTTCTAGAAACAACAAGAACGAGTTGAACTTTTTCCTGCATACCTTTGCTCATTTTTGCAAGTTTTTGATTTGGATCGAGATCTAAATCATTAAAGAGTCGTAATGCCTTATCTGCGTCAAAATTTGGATAAAAATCGGTAAATAATTTTACAGCATCGTTGGGAGTCATTTGGCGATCAAGATAAGTGCGCTCTGGGAGATACGAAATCGCAAGTTTTGATTTTGGAGAAATATTTTTGCCCTTGAATTTTATTTCTCCAGATGTTGGAGTTAATAAGTCATTGACTAATTTCATGATTGTAGTTTTGCCAGCACCATTACGACCAAGAAGCCCAACGATTCGTCCAGCTTTGACGGTGCAAGAGACATTATCGAGCACTGTTTTGCTTTTATATTTTTTCGTAACGTTTTTTAGGCATAGAAGTTCTGCCATTAAACCTCCTTTAGATATTTGATAATTTCTTTTTTGGAAATTCCCGCATCTTGCATTCTGTCAAAAAACTCTTTAGTCTTTTCTTCAATTAATTCTCTTTTTTTAAGAGCGATCGTATCCGTGTCGCTGGTAATAAACTTACCTTTTGTGCGCTCCGTAAAAACAAGGTTTTCTTCTTCAAGTTCTTGGAATGCACGTTGCACAGTGTTTGGATTAACTTGTAAGTCTACCGCAAAATCACGCACAGAAGAGAGTCTTTCTCCTGGTAAAAATTTTCCAGAAACTATTCCAAGTTTTATCCATTCAGCAATCTGAAGATAGATTGGAATGTTTGAATCAAAATCTATTGCTATCCTTTCTGTGTTAATGACTTAATACAATGATATTCTATTTAAGAATAATGTCAAGAAAAAAAGAAGCCCTTTGGGCTTCTTTTTTAAAGTTCTTCGATTTTAACACGAATTTGTTCCGTAGTATCTCTATCTCGAACTGCAACGGTTCCATCTTCGAGAGTGTCGAAGTCAATAACAATACATTTTGGCGTGCCGATTTCGTCTTGGCGGCGATAACGTTTGCCGATATTGCCATTATCGTCAAATTCGCAGACGTACTTTTGACTGAGCTTGTTAAAAACTTCTTTGGCTTTTTCTACTAGTTCTGGCTTGTTTTTAAGCAGTGGGAATACAGCATATTTTACAGGTGCAAGCTCCGGATTAAGTTTTAGGACGGTGCGCTCGCTCCCATTATTGAGAGTCTCGACATTATAAGCATCGGATATTACTGCTAAAAATAGTCGGCCTAGACCCATTGATGTTTCAAGAATCCATGGAATATATTTTTCGTTAGCAGTCTGATCGAAATAGTTCAGATCGGTTCCAGAGAATTTCATATGCTGAGATAAATCGTAGTCAGAACGATCGTGAATACCCATCAACTCATCAAAGCCGTAGGACGGATAATTGTATTCAATATCCCATGCGTCTTTAGCATAGAATACGAGATTTTCATGCTGGTGCCATTTGAGATTTTCTTCTTTAAGACCAAGTGAGAGGAGCCAGCCCCATTGTTCTTGTTTGATGCGTTGATAGTTTTCTACATTATCATGTGGTTTGACGAAGTATTGAGTATCCGCCTGTTCAAACTCGCGGCAACGGAAAAGGAAGTTGCGTGGAGAAATTTCATTGCGGAAAGCTTTGCCGATTTGGGCAATACCAAAAGGAATCTTAACACGACAAGTATCGACAACGTTTTTAAAATTAAGATAGATGCCTTGGCAAGCTTCACCCGGAAGATAAACTGGTTCTTCGTTTTTCTCGGTAAAGTCTCCGAGGTTTGATTTCACAAGAAGATTGAATTTTTTTGGTTCCGACCATTCTGGTTTTTTGCAACCAGGACATTTGACTTTGTCTTTATTTTCATCCCAAAGTTTTTTGATTTCCTCTTCGGACATTTTTTCGTCAGCAAAAATACCGAGTTTTTCGAGCTCTTTATCTACACGCAGGCGAGTGTTGCAATTTTTACATTCAACTAAAGGATCAGCGAAACCATCAACGTGACCTGAGGCCTTCCAGACTTTTGGGTTTTTAAACATTGCTGAATCGAGACCGACGTAATCTGGTCGAGCTTGAACATTAGCCTTCCACCAATTTTGTTTGAGGTTATTAAGTAATTCGACACCATAAGGACCAAAATCATAAAGGCCAGCAGCGCCACCATAGATTTCGCTACCCTGATAAATAAAACCTCGACGTTTAAGGAGGGCAATAATATCATCCATAGATTTTGGTTTGGTCATTTTCTAATTCCTTTTAACTGTTTTATTATATCACAATTTATTGGTACTTTTAGCAAGATGTAAAATCGAGAGCCATCTATTGTCCGCATCGCGAACGCGTGCCACTACTTCCAAATCGGATGTGGTCATTAGGCGCATTAATTTGATTTCGTTCGGGCCAATGTCGCCACCGATTTGGCTACGAAGAGCATTTTCGATAGGGTCCCAAACATAAGTTGTAGTTGGGACTAGCTTTTCACCACGAACATCATACATGAGGTTTACTTCTTCTCCGTTAATTTTGGCAAGGTTCAATAAGAACCAAGCTTCAATCATGTTCGGATTAGTTTTTTGATTGAGGGCAGCTATTGATTGCCTAACCAAATTAAAATATTCTGGACCAGAAATCGACTCTGACGCACGGTAGACAGCTCTGAGAATTCTGGAGCCTAATTCTATTTTTGATAAGTCAGTGATAATGTTTTGGTAGCTCTCGATTATTTTAGCGCCCGTCAAGATACCGAGTTTATTATTTTTACCTTCATGATAAACTATGTCCGACAGACAAAACATTTCAATGCCACCAGCAAGCTTGGATTTTTCTTTACGAACACCACGAGCAAGAACACTTACTGTCCCATTTTCAGTGGCAATGGTTAAAATTCTATCGCTTTCGCCATAATTAGTGCGGCGTAAAACTATCGCTTTAGTTCGTATATCGTTTGACATATGCTTTGATCTCCTTTGGAACTAAGGTGTCTTTATTTATTGTACCTACAACTCCGTAATTTTCCAAATCTTGGCCTGAAAAATCCAAAGACGATATAATTACGATCGGTATTTGTGAGGTGTCGGGGTATGAGGCTATTTCATTTATAAAAGTAAAACCATTTGGACCAGACAATAATATATCTAAGAAAATCAGTTCTGGAAGTTCTTGGTTTAATGCTTCTATGGCGGAAAAGGCATTAGAAAAAATTTTTATTTTATTGGTGCCGCAAGCTTTACTGATGCATTCCGCCATAAGTTCATCGTCTTCAATTATAAAAATCATTAGAATAAGCTAGCTTGTTTAGAAATTGATAATTCGATAAAAAAGCTGGTGCCGTCACGATGACGTACTGCCCCGATATTGGCGTTCATATATTTGGAAAATTTCGACGCAATATATAATCCTAACCCAGAGCTACCAGGCCGCATAGCGATGGAGGTTGGTTTTTCAATCCAGCCACGTTTTAACTCGCGCCAAACATCGTTCGGGAGGGATGGCCCAAAATCGCGAACAGATATACGAATTTTTCCAGATTTTTCGCGAACAGTTAGCTCGCTACGAGTTTCTTCTGAAGAATAATGCATGGCATTAAGGCAAAAATTGTAGATTATGCTATAGAGCAAATCGTGGTTTGCAATTGCAAGGCGCGATTTATTAGCATAGCGAATTCTGAGGTCGCGATGATTATAGCGGAAGAGGTAGGCAAGCTCTCGAGTGACATCATCGCAGACAGTGCGCACTGCAACTGGCTCCATCTCAAATAGACCGTCTTCAAGATGAGCGATTTTAGTCAAATCATTAACTTGACGGATGGCGCGCTCGCTAACGCTTATCATTTTTTCTTGAGTAGATTCAAGGCTTTCTGGATCTTCAAAATCAATAGACAAAGCGAGCTGACGCAAAAGGCTAAGCGGAGCTTTAAGCTCATGCGCCGCAACCAAAATACCGCTTACCTCACTATCCATGAGGTGATTATATCACAAGATTAGGAGTTGAACTGGACGGTGCTGAGAATATTATTAAAATCGTTAGCAAACAAATCCGAATCAGTGCGCAAAACAGCAGTTTTGTCACGAATTTTTAGAATGACAGCTACACCTTTGAGCCCATCACTAAAAGTACCTTCGTACCTATTGGCCGACTGACCGTTAACCGTGACAGCCTGCATAGTTAGGCTACCCTTTGTAAGGAGACTTTTATAGCTGTCGGAAACTTTGTCGAAGCTACTATCGAGAATATAGACGCGAAGAGCGTGAACAGTCTCTTTATGCGAAACAGGATTAACTTCACTAGGGTTAAGGAAAGCTTCAAAATTACCACCAGATGCCGCGTCCTGATTAATGTAAACGCTCCATGTTTTTGGATATTTAAAGCTAAGTTCGCCATAGTCGGCTGGACCAGCAAAAGTTTCGTATGGGGATTTTTCACGTTCGGAAAATTCTAGTTCCATAGCGTCGGCCTTTTCTTTTACGGCTATAGCTACAGCTTCGTTAATCTGGTTATCGAGGTTGGTTGATGATTCTTGGTATTTTAAAAATAAAAATACAGAAAGGATTGCCAAACCAACAGCAAGAACAATAGCAACGATAAGGCCGACGATAATTCCGACTGATGTTTTCGTTTTAGGCTCTACGAGGTTTTCTGTAGGTAGTGGTCTATTCTCGACTACCGAACCAGTTGGCTGTGAAGAATTAGTAGAATAAGCAAAAGATTGATTGTCCATATGGTTATTATATCATAAGCTTTAAGCTTTAGAAAAATCTTCGTTGAGGATTTCTATGCTATTTTTTAACTTATTGAGATCGTTTTCGATTTCTTTAGCTAATTGCATAGAGCCGTGATATTTTTCAAAGGCTTCGTCAATTGAAAAACTATCGCTATAAAACCATTCTATTTCGGAATTAAGACGGTCGATTTTCGAATTAATTGTTTCTTGTTTTGACATTGGTAACCTCCGCGGCGATTATTTGATGTTTTGTTGTGATTTCGATATGGTTACCTGGCGAAATTTTGCCTTTTAAAATGGCGTAGCCTTGCTGGAGTATTTTTTCTGGATTAAGAACGTCGAGCGTTTGTTTTTTACTAGAAATAATAGTTAGAATGTTATTAATTTTAAGTAGTAAATTTTTCTTAGTACTGCTGAGCGCTAACCGATTAGAATCAATGAGATTATTTATTTTATCTACAATCGTATGGCCAAGTCGCGAAATTATGGTTTGATAATGCTCGATAATTTGATGTTTATCTGGAGAAATTAATTCGGCCACATTCGAAGGCGTTGAGCCACGAAGGTCGGCAGCCAAATCGGATAGACTTTCGTCAACTTCATGTCCGATTCCCGTAATAACAGGTATTTTACTTGCAGCGATAGCGCGGACAAGTTGTTCGTCGTTAAAAGCAGCAAGATCATCGGCAGAACCGCCACCGCGAATAATAGCGATTAGCTCAACTTCGCTATGCTCATTAAAATATTTGAGGGCACGAATAATTTGGTCTGGGGCATCAACGCCCTGAACTTGAGTGTGCGCAACCTGAATATGAAATCCGCCCCAACGTTCATTAATGATTTTTATGAAATCAGCGTAGCCAGCCGCAGCGGTGGATGAAATAACTCCAATTTTAGAAAGTCCAGCTGGGAGTGGGCGCTTTTTAGAAGGGTCAAAAAGACCTTCTTTGGCGAGCTTGGCTTTAAGTATTTCATAGGATTTTTTAATGTTGCCTTCACCGACCGGCACTACGGTTTGAACCGTGAGAGAGAACTTGCCCCATTTAGTAACTTTAGGCGTACCTCGAACTAAAACTTTCATGCCGTCTTCTAGCGGCATACGCATCTGGAAGGCCGTCATAAAACAGTTTAGGCTAGATTCCTCATCTTTGAGATCGAAAAAGACCCATTTGCCTTGATTAACTTTAAAACTAGAGATTTCTCCTTCGATAATAATGCTACTAAATGAAAAATCTAAGACTTGGTTACACGCTGCTAAAAATTCTGAGACTGAAAATTTTGGAGCTTCACTCATTTTGGTTCGGTTTGGTTTTTGCCTATTTTGGAAATTGCATTTTGATAAAAACCATATCCGCTAATAATTGTAGTGCCGAGAACCACGACGCGAGTGATACAAACGATAGCGATAGCGTCAGTAACTCCGAGAATAGTCATGACTCCGGCCATGCCGGCTTCGTAAGGCCCGATTGGGAAGATTGTGCCAAAGACGGAGCCGATAGCTTCGCCAATCATAATTTGGGGCATAACCCAAGGATTACCACGACTAATTGCAACAATCCAATAGGTGCCTACTTCAAGAAAGCTATAGATAATACCCCAAACAATTGGTTTGACGAGCATCTTTTTGTTTTTGCCAGCAGTGACTAAATCGCCGTGAATGTCCATAAGATATTTATCTACATCGTCGTATTTAAGTTTGCTACGTTTTTTGCCAAATGTGATAGTTTTAATTCCCCACTCGCAAAAATTTGTAACTATTTTGGAAAACCAATGGACGCGCTTAGCTTTACTTGCGATAAGAATCAAGACTCCAATGCCCAAAATGACACCTGTGCTGATTGCTACTGCAGTCCAAACGACCCAAACGCCGCTAGCCGGAATGGTTCCAAATAGAAAGAGAACGGCGATAGCGATTAGGGTTTGGACTTGGTTAGCACAGACGGTGATAGCATAACGCAAGGCGTACATAAAGCTGCTTTGACCAGGAGTGGCACCAAATTTTTTAAGACGCCAAGTCACGTAGGCGAGCCCACCGAAGCCGCCTGCCGGAACGGCATGATTGACAAAGTTGAGTTCTAGCGAGACTCGCATAAGGTTTAGTGGAGAAACTTTTTTAGCGTTAGCTTTAGAAGACATGAACGAGAAAAATATTTGACCGCAAGAATAGTACATAAATAATTGTTCTGGGATTAATAGTAGCAAAACTAGCAGATTAGTATCTCCAAGATGCTTGATAGCCTCGCCAATAGCACCGGAATTTTCCCAAACTACAATGCCTACTAGAATTAAAGTTACGAAGGTTAATATGTTGCGAATTGAAAGTTTTTTAGTTTTTGACATATGGCGATATTATAGCATATGCTATAATATGTTTGTGAATTTTATTGCAATACTCGGAAGACAACCAAAAATCTCAGTTGCCGAATTGGAGGCTTTTTTTGACGACGTGAGACTAGTGAATACAAATGTGGCTGAAATTAATAGCGCGCAGCGCCCAGAAATAAAAAGATTAGGCGGAACTTTAAAGATAGCCGAGAAGTTAGCAGTATCTCCGCTAGAATATTTAGTTGATTTACCCGAAGGTAAAATAACGCTTGGTGTTTCTGATTATTCGAAAAAGTCTTCAGCCAGAACAGCACAGAGTGAAGCTCTGAAACTAAAAAAAATTCTGGCTAGACACGGAAGAAGTGTTCGAGTCTTACCAAACAAAGAAGAGACGCTTTCTACGGCCACGTCACATCACAATCAGTTGGGCGAAAAGAAAAATCATGAGGAATTGATAAAGATAGAGAAGAATTGGTATCGTGTTTATGGCGTGCAGAATATTACAGCCTATGCAAAACGCGATCAGGCAAGGCCGGCTAGAGATGCTAAGGTTGGAATGCTGCCGCCTAAATTGGCACAGATTTTGATAAATTTGTGCGGCGATTTACCAAGAAACGCGAGGATTTTAGACGCATTTTGTGGAACTGGAGTAGTATTGCAGGAAGCAATCCTTGACGGTTATTCAGTATATGGCACAGATTTGTCAGAAAGAATGATTGAATATACTGAGCGTAACCTAAAATGGCTCGCGAGCGATAAAAAAGATATCAAACTAGAAACTGGAGATGCGACGAATCATAATTGGACAGAAAAAATCGATGCTGTCGCTTCCGAAATATACCTTGGTCCACCAATGTCGTTAGTACCAGTTGATATAAAATTACGTTCGGCAAAAGAAGAATGTGGGTCTATATTAAGAGACTTCCTAAAAAATCTTAGCAAACAGATAGAATCTGACACGCCAGTGGTTTTGGCAATACCGGCATGGTTGCGATCAAATGGCGAATATTCGAGGCTGAATATCCTTGACGATATTGACGACTTGGGGTATAATGTAGAGAAGTTTAAGGGTGTCTCGCAAAAAGACCTTCTATATCATCGCGAAGGTCAAGTTGTCGCCCGAGAAATAATAGTATTAAGGAAAAAATAATTTATGTCACACGTAAAAGCTGGCGGTACCGCCAAAAACGTACACAACAATGCTGGCCAACGTCTTGGCGTCAAGCGTTTTGGTGGACAAAAAGTTAAAGCTGGCGAGGTTCTTGTTCGCCAAACTGGCTCCACAAAAATTGCTGGTCCTGGCACATATCTTTCTCGCAACTACACTATCCATGCTGCAAAAGACGGTGTTGTCACCTTTGTCAAAACGAAGAAAACACATTTCTCCGGAAAAAGCGTTCCTCGCGTTCGCGTAGAAGTTCGTTAAAAGAAAAAGAGCCTGATAGGCTCTTTTTTGATATGAGTATGCTAAAATATAAACATGAGCAAAGTTTTAATTGTCGGCAATGTTTTAAAAGATATATATTTACGATTGGACCCGCGAAAAGAATCGTTTGAACAGGACGAGTCTGGAATAAACTGGATTAATTTAGGTTTTAATGGTGAAGGCCATAAAGTTTTTGAAAGAGTGGGGGTTTTTGGAGGCGCTTTTGTCACGCTTGATGTGCTGAAAAATTTTGGTATTGAGGCAAAAATCGCAGGTAATTCTGATGATATTGAAGTAGCTAATTACAGATACATTATGTGCGATGATAAAGACGGCATAACTTATTTCGTTCCAAGCAATAGGATGAAGACAACTTTTGTTAAGCCCGTTGATGATGTTGATTGGATTTTTATCGATCGCTCGACGATTATGAGCGACAATCTAGCTAAAAAGATTATAAGTTTTTTGGAAAATACTAACGCTAAGCTAGCAATGTACGTGCCAAAGCTCCTGTCGCAGCCCGATAGAATATTAGCAGAGCGTGCTGATTTTATTTTTGCAGAAAACGATTTACAAGGCTTGTTGCCGTGTGGAAAATTGTGTTTTATAAATAAAGATTCGATTACTTTGGACGGTGAAAAAGTTTTATTAGAAAATAATAAAACCAATTTAATGACGCATTTGACGATAAATTCAATAGCAGCGGCTTCGATTTTTGGAGCTAGTTTGGCTGGCAAAACTGTTCACGAATCGTTATTGTACGCAAAAGCTAATGTGGAGAATGCAACCCTGAGCGCAACTTTGAATTTGGAGACATTGACTGTTTTAGTACGCGACGCAGAAACAAGTAATGCTAATCTGCATTTAATTGCCAAAAGTTTAGTGGCCGATAGAAAAGGTATTTTGGCCGCGGATGAGTCAGGCGGGTCGATTCATAAAAAATTTGAAACAATGAACATACCTGACGACGAACAACACAGGAGAGATTATCGCAACATTTTTTTGGCAACGCCAAAATTAGAGGACTACGTGAATGGCGTAATTCTCTTTGAGGAAACCGCAAAACAAAAAGCGGACAATGGACAGAATTTTACTAATTTCCTCACGGCAAAGGGTGTTATTCCTGGAATTAAGGTTGATTTGGGGTTAATGAATTTTCCTGGCTCCGACGAAAAATACACGAAAGGAATTGACGGGCTTGGTGAGAGGCTTGAAGAATATTATAGAGCTGGGCTGAGGTTCGCAAAGTGGCGCGCTGCTTTTGAAATTACGGACAATACTCCGAGTCCAATGGCGATAAAAAAGAATTGTGAGATTTTAGCAGAATACGCAAGTTTATGCCAGCTCCACAAAATCGTGCCGATAGTAGAGCCTGAGGTCGTTTATGACGGAGACTATAACATCGAAAAATCCGCAGAAGTAACTGGCAGGAT
>DCGC01000009.1:17480-27486 GCA_002315165.1 Candidatus Saccharibacteria bacterium UBA1788
TTGCCGAATTAGACGAACAAGGAGTAGATCTTAAAGGTTGTCTGCTGAAAGTAAATATGGTGCTGGCGGGCAAAAAGTTTGCAATGCAATCGACGCCAGAAGAGGTAGGAGAGCACACAGCGCAAACCTTGAGAGAGCACGTACCGAAAGAATTAGCTGGAGTAGCATTTTTGAGCGGCGGCCAGACAGTAGAGCAAGCCACAAATAATCTTCGCGCCATAATAAAATCTGGTCCATTTCCATGGCCTGTGACATTTTCTTTTGCGCGAGCATTGCAAGACCCGGCATTGTTTACATGGAAAGGCAACGCAGAAAATGTAGCCGAAGCGCAAAAAGCATTCAAAGATAGGTTGATCGCTAACTGCGAAGCGTTAATTTTCTAGTCAAGGCGTTTTGCATGTAAAACCATGCGGTCGCCTTTTCCAATACAAGTCGATAAAGTAATGATTTGATTTTTTTCTGAAATTTCTGTACCAAAATTATAGACACTACGATTTTTCAGCATAGTTATAAACTCAAGAAAGTCATTATCGTTACGAAAAAGCGTGCGAAGATAGTCATTTGTATTTGGAATACGATAAACGCTAAATACTTGATAGCGAACAGTTGTATTTTCGGTTCTAATTGTAAAAATATGATTTTCTGAATTTTTTTGCCAGTTAGACTTTAAGGCATTTTTTAGCGTGCCAAACATTGTTCCTTCATTACGTCCGTGACCGTAAACTATTGTATGTTTATTATTCAGATTAGCGTTATTACGATAATCAAGAAAAATTGCACCGGAGCTATTTAGCGTATGATTGAAAGAGTGCTTTAGATAATATTCATTGTCATCTGATTGGACAATTGGATAATCGATGCGCGTGTTATTAACCTTAATCCAGCCAAGCGTAGTGGAGTTGATTGCTTTAAGGCTCGCAAAATCACGAGATTGAGCCGATTGCTGCGCCGTAGTGGTTGGTTCAGACGTTTCTGTTTCGTTTGCTTCTTCGTAGTCTTCGGCTAGAAAATTAATTTGAGCAAGCTCGTCTTGTTCAATATCGTGCTCAATCTTCCAATGCATGATGAGATACAAGCCAAAACCACCGCTAAAAACCATAGCGGTGGTAAGGATGGTGAAAATTATACGGCGCGAAATATAGCGCGAGGTCTTTCGGATTGATAGCGAGCTTTTAGCGACGCGCAAGAATTTTCTTCCCTAGAAAGCTTAAGACTGCAATAGCTACTAGTCCGGCAACATAGAAGAACGTATGGTCGGAAGTGTTTGGGTTTGCAACATTACTGTCTGTTTCTATATCGTTATCGTTGTCTACCCAACCATGAGATCTACGATATGTAGCGCCAGTTTGAATTGTTACATTAGTGCCGACGATACCAGTCTCGTCGCCAAAACCTTCATCTTCTGGGTAGCCACTTTCTTTTGTCCAGAACACATAGGCATCTGGCTCAACGATACCCATGCCGGTGCCAAAATGAATATCGTTTTCTGGATCGGCAACTTCTTCATTGAGCCAAGCTACGTGGACGCCAATATTTGTGAACTTTGAAACTCCGCCATTGAAATAGATTTTGTTATTTTTTCCGCCAGAAATTCCCCAATTTACATTCGAAATATTAAGAGCTCCACCAGAAATAGTGAAACTACCATTGTCTTTAATAACAATAGCACCGCCATCACCGTTTGTGCTGGTAATATTAACCTCTCCACTTGTGATGGTAATATTTTTTGCACTAAGATAATCCGCAAAGCCAGTATCCATAGCAATTATACTATTCGTCACAGTAAGATCTGTGTCCGTGATGATGCTGTCGGCCGCAATATTAGCTCCATAAAATGTAATTTGAGCATCGCTAGTAATTAACTCTGCAGTAATTTTATCTGTGTTTTTAAAAGTCATATTGGTCGATTCATCGGCTTGGATAGTTTTTACGGAAACGGCACCATCAGACGTAATAGATACGTTGCCTAAATCCGACAAGATATAGGTTCCGCCTGCTTTAATTTCTAAATCGCCAGTATCAGGAGCAAAATCGAACTTATCGGAGCAGTTGTTGGCGGCGTCATAATAATGATAAATACAAGAACTTTGCGCAGTACCACCATTGTCGTCATATGCAATGGACCATTGGTCGCCTATTGCGAAAACCGGCGAAAAATTAACAATCGCCGACGAAATTAGCGCGGCGCTTCCGACAATTATTTTGGGGGTAATCTTCATTGTTTGTTTCCTTTTTTATTTTTATATCCTGCCTCGCGATAAAAAACGACACCGCAAGGTGTCTAAATCCATTCACAAATTAACACATGTCGTGTTGCTTTTGCTTATGCGGTGCCGTTTTATAACAACATCGACATATAAAAAAGCATTTGTGATTTAGATTTAGACATAACTATTATACCACACAAAAATAAAAGTCAATAGCAGATTAGGCGAAAGAAAAAGTTACAGAACAGTTTTTAAAAATCGGCCGGTCATACTGTTGTCGTTTTTAGCAATGTTCTCCGGCGTACCTTCGGCGATGATCCTACCGCCACCCATGCCGCCCTCTGGACCCATGTCTATAATCCAGTCGGCAGATTTAATGACATGGAGATTATGTTCGATAATAACCATAGAATTGCCACCGTCAACTAGGCGATTAAGAATCGCAAGTAGGCGCTTAACATCATCAGTATGGAGTCCAGTTGTTGGTTCGTCAAGGATGTAAAGCGTCTTGCCGGTCGAACGACGAGCAAGTTCGGTCGCAAGTTTAATGCGTTGAGCTTCGCCGCCAGAAAATGTCGTGGCTGGCTGGCCAAGTCGAATATAGCCTAAACCAACTTCTTGGAGAGTTTTGAGTTTTGGACTAATGCTTGGAATGTTCTGGAAAAAGTCGACAGCTTCATCAATAGTCATTTCGAGAACGTCGGAGATTGTCTTACCTTTATAGCGAATTTCTAGCGCTTCGTGGTTATAACGTTTGCCGTGACATTCTGGACAGGTCACATAGACATCTGGGAGGAAGTGCATTTCTATTTTATTAACTCCGTCACCCTGACAATGCTCGCAACGTCCGCCTTTAATATTAAAGCTAAAGCGTCCGGCTTTATAGCCGCGCAGTTCAGCTTCTGGTTGGTGAGCAAAAAGTTCACGAATAGGAGTAAAGACCCCGGTATAGGTAGCTGGATTAGAACGTGGAGTGCGGCCGATTGGAGATTGATCGATTACGATAACTTTATCGAGGTTCTCGATACCATCAATTCGCTCATGAGCGCCAGCAACCGTTTGCGCGCGGTGAAGTCGGGCTTGGAGTTCGTTTGCCAAAATAGTGTTTACGAGAGTAGATTTGCCAGAGCCAGACACGCCAGAAACAACAGTCATTACGCCTAAAGGAAAATGGGCGTCAATATTTTTGAGATTGTTTTCTCGAGCTCCCACCACTACTAATTCTTTTCCGGCTTTGGCTTTGCGGCGTTTCTTTGGGGTGGAAATTTGTTCGACGCCGGAAAGATATTTACCAGTGATTGAATCAGGATTTTGCATAATTTCTGGCGGAGTGCCAGCAGCGATAAGTTGCCCGCCTTTGCTACCAGCAGCCGGACCGATATCAATGATATAATCAGATGCTAACATTGTGTCTTCATCATGTTCGACGACAAGAACCGTATTTTTTAAATCGCGGAGGTGCTTAAGAGTAGAAATTAATTTATCATTGTCGCATTGATGAAGCCCGATAGAAGGCTCGTCGAGGACATATAGAACGCCCTGTAAGCCAGAACCGATTTGAGTAGCAAGCCGAATACGTTGTGCCTCCCCGCCAGAAAGCGTATTGGCGGCACGACCAAGTTCGAGATAACCCAACCCAACATCTTGCATGAATTTAACACGTTCGCGAATTTCTTTCAGGATTGGTCCCGCGATTTGCTTTTCTGTATCAGAAAAAGTAAGTTTGTCGAGAACGATAAGAGCTTCGTTAACGCTAAAACTACACATATCGACAATGTTTAAGTCATTAATAGTAACGGCAAGCACAGACGGACGCAAGCGAGCCCCGTGACAATCTTGGCATTCGTGGACACGCATAAAACGTTCGATATCGTGGCGCATGAATTCAGAAGTTTCTGGATTGTTATAGCGACGTTCAAGCATAGGAATAACTCCTTCGTAGGTCGCTTCATAGAGNNAGACTGTGCCGTCAGCAAATCTTCCTGAGCCATGAATACGCATTTTGTATTTTTCCGAGCCAGTACCATAGAGAATTTTCGCAATGTCTTCTTCTTTTAGGTCGCGAATTGGCACATGAACAGAAAAACCATATTTTATGCCGACGGCTTCGATGCGTTTTAGCCACCAAGCATCTTGGGAAACACGATTGAACGGACGAATACCCCCTTCGGCAATGGTAAGGTTTTTATTTAAGACTAAACTCGGATCAACTTCCATACGTGAACCGAGCCCCATACAAGTCGGACAAGCTCCGTCCGGAGCATTAAAAGAAAAGAGGCGAGGTTCGAGTTCTGGGATAAGTTCGTCTGGATGATTTTCACAAGCGTAGCGTTGGGAAAAAGAAAATATTTCGGTATTAGTACTGATATTTTTTTCACCAATAGCAGTAGAGGTGTCGTTGATTTTAAGGACTTTGATAATTCCCTGACCTAGTTCTAACGCTTTTTCTACGGACCCAGAAATACGAGCAAGTGAGTCGGGAGAGAGAATAAAACGATCAACAACGATTTCAATGTCGTGACGCTCATTTTTTTCGAGCGATGGGAATTCGTCTAACGCATAAATAATTCCGTCTACGCGAACTCGAGAAAATCCTTTTAGGGAGTATTGGTCAGGGATATGAGCAAACTCACCTTTTTTGGCAGAAACAATAGGCGCCAACAACATTAATTTGGAGCCGAGCGGCAATTTCATGACTTCGTTGACGATGTCTTCTACGCTACGGCGGGAAACTTTCTGGTGACAAATAGGACAATGAGGAATGCCAACACGAGCAAAAAGAAGACGCAGATAATCATAAACCTCTGTAACGGTAGCTACGGTAGAACGAGGGTTGCGAGAAGTTGATTTTTGGTCGATAGAAATAGCCGGAGAAAGACCAGTAATAGAATCCACGTCAGGTTTATCCATAACGCCAAGAAACATGCGCGCATAGCTCGACAATGATTCAACATATCGACGCTGACCTTCGGCGTAAATCGTATCAAAAGCTAGACTAGATTTACCGGAACCGGAGAGACCAGTAATAACAACTAGTTTATCACGCGGAATGTCGACGTCGATGTTTTTGAGATTGTGCTGACGCGCACCTCTGATGTGAATATAATTATCTTCCATAAGCGCATATATTATAGCACAAAAGGTATAAAAAAGCTAGTAGGCGACTACCGCCAGTTTAAACAACCTTTACTATTTCTAAATTCTTATGTTATTATAGGGTTGTCTAAATCTAATTCGCAAACATCATGTAGTCGTTGTTGCAAATTCCTACAGATGTTGGCAGAAAGGAACAGTGATGGACGCCGAATCGCCTCCACCAAATATTCAAATCACACCAACATATCAACAGTCCGACCAATTGGATGATAAAGCACAAAAAGCCCACAAGCTTGCTAAGGCTTCAAAAATTATTGGTATTATTTCGCTAATAATTTTTCCGATTTCTATGACTCTGGCCATTATCGGCCTTATTTTGGGAATCGTTGGCAAAGTTCGAGGCGCTCAAAAAGTTTCTGGCATAGTTATGAATTCTATTGCTATTGGGCTTAGTATCGTCTCCCTTGTGATCGGTGTCTTTTTAATTATTTGCATGTCGTTTGGTGCGATAAGTAATACCGTGTTGGGTGGAGAATATATGGAATGCTCTACCAGCTACGGCGACACAATCGCTATTTCTTATAACGAAACTAGCGTTACTGGATATATAGCTTCTGGCAACATAGATTTCGATTTGGATTACGAGCAAGATATTGCTAGTAGTCTCGGCGTAGAAAATTATCTTAATTACTATGCTGAAAATTTTGAAAATAATCATTATGGGGGAGTTTGCACTCGCGAACTAAGAAAGGAACTTTAATATGGCAACATCAAATCAAAAAAGCATAAACAAGCATGTCTTTGTTTGGGTTTGTAATTTTCTATTCGGCAGTTTGGGCGTCGATCGCTTCATGCGTGGCCAAATTGGTATCGGGATTTGTAAGCTCCTATTTGGCTGGCTCACATTTGGTATTTGGTATTTTGTAGACTTATTAATCGCTATGGTAAAAGCTTACGGCGATAGCTATAAGAACGGCGACCTCATTACTTTTGTAGATGGTAAATATACACGATAATTATTAATACTAAACAAGGTGGCGGCAGGATTGTCTAGATTCTGCCGCCGTAAATTAAAAAATGGACAATAGTCAAATCCCAAATCAAACACCATTTCTGCAAAATCCTGAGCCACAGACTAATATCTCAACACCCGACGCATATTCACAGCCCCAACGGGAACCGCAGAAAAAGGAACCGCTAGGCACTGCCGCATTAGTGCTCGGCATTGTATCTTTAGTTCTTTTTTGGTGGAATATATTAATTCTGCCGTTATCTATTACTGGTTTAATTTTAAGTATAGTTAACAAAGCTAAGGGTGGGAAGAAAAAGAGTGGCATAATTCTTAATATTATATCCACCGTAATCGCTATTATAATGTTTAGTGCAATTATTATTGGAATTATTGCCGGTTCCGATAATTATATTGCTGGCAAATATGACTGCACCGGCGTCGACAGCAGCACTGATGGGTATTTAGTAACTTTGCATCTCAATGACGATAATACTTTTTTCTATGCTCCTTACGGAAGAAGCGATAAAAATTATGCAAAAGGCACGTATATGTTTGAAGATGAGCATAAGACTAATAATAGCGGGGACTATAAATATTATATGGTGAGCCTGACTGGTCCTAAAGAACAGTTTATTATTGACGGAGTCGAGTCTGACAATGATTTTCAAACGCAAATGGAAATTGGTTTAACTGAAAATGACGGCAAAAAAGAGGGGGTCATCATGTTTACCAATACATACAATATGTATTATTGCTATGAGCAGTAATCGACCGCGGCGAGGGATTCATACCAAAGTTTTAATTCTTCGAGAATATGACTATCGGCATCGGTGTTGGTAAGAGTTTCTAATTCTTTGAGGAATGCTGGAGCTTTACGTTCAAGTCGAGCGCGGCGGTACTCTTCCCATTTTTTAAGCTCATCCTCAGCGAGAGATTTTGGGAAGTTCTTCGCTTTATAGTGAAGTAAAAGTTCTGGCAAGCGTTCGTCGACAAAATTAGGATGAAAATCAGCTAAGCCATCGGCGTCAGCGTTGCGGACAGCATTACAACGAATTCGGTCAACTTCCGGAACGAATGAAGCATAGAGTGCGGATTCGGCGTCGAATGGTTTGTCGTATTCAGGACGAGATTCTTCGATTGTTTTCATTTTCGAGGCAAATTCAGGATGAGAACGAAGCGACTCGAGATTTTTATTAATAATGTCTTCGGAGAGGCTAATTTTTTGCCAACCATCTCCAGAACTAAGTACGCCGAGCGGAGCAACAGCTGGGCATTTGTTATAGCACAACTCTTTTGCGATTGGGAAGAAAGTTTCTGGATTAAAATAGCCGGAGTTAATATCGGATTTTTTATCGTCTGGACAAGCAAGGATTTCGTCAAGATTATAGCGAAGATCAAAAACTAGAACGTTACCATTTTTTGTTTCGCAAATTGGATAAACTACTGTTGTGTGATTGAAATTAACGCCGTAATGTCCGGAAGTATAGACAATCGGAGCAGGCGCTTTGAGGTTGATGAGTTTTTTGATTTCGCGTTTTTCGCGCATTTTAAACAAATAGCCAAAAAGCTGAGGTTGTTTATCGTGAATCATTTTTGTCACGTCAATCAAGGCAGTAACGTCGGAGAGAGCATCGTGAGCTGATTCGTGCGAAATGCCGTTGAGTTTAGTAAGGAGCTCCAAGCGGTTGGTGACTTTTCCGTCCTCAGTAACTGGCCAGTTTATTCCTTCTGGACGGAGAGCGCGAGTCATGCGCACTACGTCTAGCATGTCCCAACGGCTACGATTTTCTTTCCATTGCCATTCATATGGATCGTAAAAATTACGCCAAAAGAAGTGGCGCATAAATTCGTCATCAAAACGAACAGAGTTATAACCGACGGAAATAGTGCCTGGAATAAAAATTTCTTCCTGAAGAAAATGAGCTAATTTTGCTTCGGAAAGACCATCACGAAGCGTTGATTGAGGAGTAATTCCGGTGACCGTAATTGCGCCTGGGCTAGGAAGAGTGTCTTCGTTCATTTTAACTAGTAGGTTTACCGGGTCACCAATAGGGCGAAAATTTAGGTCGGTGCGTTGACCGGCAAACTGCATGATACGGTCTTCGCGAGAGCTAAGACCTGATGTTTCTAAATCGTAAAAGAAAAAAGATTGCCTATTCATAAGAAAATTATAACATAGAAAAATCCCGCACGGAGAGTGCGGGATTATCTTCAGGCGTTCAGTTTCAGTTGTTCGAACTGGTGGTGGTATTTGCGAATCCTGTTCTTCTTAGCTTTTTCGCCAAGGTTAGCTGCGATAAGGCAGACTGTAAGTTCGGCAAGGGCAATAGCGCCAACGACGAACGGGGCGAAAATCACAGAGTAGATTGGGCTTTCGTATTGCGTCAGTCCGTTGTCGAAAAATTGGATAATTCCTCGACCGGATTCTGACGCCACCATGAGCGCCGTAATCAAAGCTGCGCCGGCCGCTATGAAGCGGTATAAATTAAAATTTAAGTGGCGACAGAATTTGATTCTACCGTTTTTTCTTTTTAGGTGGATATTCTTATACCCAGCAAAGAAAGCGGTAAATGCAGCAAATAATACGAATAAGTACCAGTTGTTCCAACCGATTTGAAAAGCGTGATAATAACTACTCATAACTCTTACCCTCCTAAGATTTTGAGCGACGATAGGATAGATTGTAGATTTTCTAACCTATATACCTCCATTATACCACATATGCTTATTTTTGTCAATATAATGATAAACCCCCGGACGATGCCGGGGGTAAAGACTAATGACTTTCGTCATTGTTGTTTGGTAAGTTTGTGCGTTTGAGGAGCTCATCTCCGTATTTCTTCTTATAGTAGCGTTCTTTAAGCAACAAAGTGGTTGCAAATAAAACTACGAGCAATAGTTCATATAGGAGGAAGAATCCGATAATTGCTAAGATAGCCACAAAAGCACTCGAACTACTTGAGATGTCTTTCGCTCTTTCTAGAGAAAATAGAGCAGTTGCAAGCGCAGTGTAAAGAGCATAGGTAAGAATCGTGCCGGGAGTATAGAGCTGATTAAAAATAATCCGATCTCCTTTTTTGCGACAACAAAGCCAACCTACAACTACAGAGCCAACAATGCCAAATAATGCGACAAACGGCCAAACATTAAAAGTACTACCGATCATTAAAACCCACCCCTTTCTTTTATCGATTTGATTTTATTCTAACACGTTTTAAGATATAAGGCAACTCCATGAGCGGCGACAGCGCCGTCCGCAGCGGCCGTAACTGCTTGTTTGAGAGTTCCAGCACGCACGTCTCCAGCAGCAAATAAACCTGGGATTTTGGTCATATTGTTGTTATCCGTAATGACCATGCCGGAATTGTCGAGGAGGCTAGAATTAAGAAAAGTGGTCGATGGGCGTTTGCCAATAAAAGCAAAGACGGCGTCGAAATTATTAAGAATATCGCTACTAATGTCGATATTTTCACGGATGTCGACATTTTGGTGTTTTTTAAGGGCGTCGACTAGTTCTTTTTCGGCGCGGAGGTTTGAGCGATTAAATAAAGTCAGGTGATTTACTAAGCCAGAAAGATAAATAGCCTCGCCAACGGCGGAATTTCCACCACCGACAACTGCGATATTTTTCCCCTTATAGAGCGGGCCGTCGCAGATTGCGCAATATGAAACTGGGGGCGTGATTTCGAAG